>NZ_JASOKQ010000049.1:0-1181 GCF_030216265.1 Corynebacterium sp. UMB0012 | reverse complement strand
AAGGTTGTCAATGACAAGGGTGAGGACACCCCTGACAATGACAAGCCGAATGAGATTGGTGAGCACAAGGACATCAATGATGATGACCAGACGGTGACCAAGAAGAAGAACGCGATTGTTTCTACGAACGCGGACTTTGAGAATGGTTCGAAGGAAGTTGTTGCTGGTGCCAAGATTGTGGACCAGGTTTCCTACGAGGGTCTGGTTCCGGGTAAGGAATACTCCCTGGATGCCCAGCTGATTTCCAAGGCTGATGGTAAGACTGTTCTGGGTGAGGCCAAGGGTCATACCTTCAAGCCGGAAGCGGCTGACGGTACCGAGGCTGTCACCATTACCGTTAATGATGATGTGACTGAGCCGGTTGAGGCTGCGGTTGCTTTCGAGACTCTGACTTCCAAGGTTGTCAATGACAAGGGTGAGGACACCCCTGACAATGACAAGCCGAATGAGATTGGTGAGCACAAGGACATCAACGACAAGGATCAGACTGTGCCGAAGGAGTCTTCTGAGAAGACCCCGAAGATCACCACTAACGCTGACTTCGAGAAGGGTTCCCACGAGGTTATTGCTGGTGCCAAGATTGTTGATGATGTGACCTATGAGGGTCTGGTTCCGGGTAAGGAATACACCCTGAAGGCTGAGCTCATTAACAAGAAGGATGGCAAGTCTGTTCTGGGTACCGGTGAGAAGACCTTCACTCCGGAGAAGTCCCACGGCATGGTCCCTGTGACCATCACCGTGAACGATGATGTGAAGGAGCCTGTCCAGGCTGCGGTTGCCTTCGAGGAGCTCACCTCCACCGAGGTCAATGACAAGGGCGAGGAGACTCCGGGTACTACTCCGGAGAAGCCGAACCACATTGCTGAGCACAAGGACATCAATGATGAGGACCAGACCGTGACCTCCCACGAGGTCCACGATCAGGACAAGCCAGGCGGCTCCTCGGATGGTTCCTCTAATGGTTCTTCCAACGGTTCCTCGGATGGTTCCTCCAACGGTTCCTCCAAGGACAATAAGTGGTGGCTCATCCTGATCCCGGGCATCGGCTTGGGCAAGATCATCAAGGATCACTTCGACCACAAGGATCATGGCAACCACAACGGTGGCCACGGTGACAACACCAGCAGCCACAATGGCGGCCACGGTGACAACACCAGCAGCCACAATGGCGGCCACGGTGA
>NZ_JASOKQ010000048.1:0-1304 GCF_030216265.1 Corynebacterium sp. UMB0012 | reverse complement strand
GGGGCCTGACCCCCGGAAAGTAGACACGTCGGGGGTTAGCTATGCTGCTTGAGTCAGTGTAGCTGATGTGAGTGCTTCGAAGTCATCGGGGGCTAAGAGGCTGCACCAGGAGTGCCGTCTGCGCGTGTTGTAGCGCATGCACCATCGAAAGACTTCTTGGCGGCAGATGACGGGATTGTCAAAGACTTTCCGATCACGCAGAACTTCACGCTTTAAGGTGGCGTTGAAGGATTCTGCTAGGGCGTTATCGGCGCTAGTTCCCACTGCTCCCATGGATTGGCGCACACCAAGTTGGGCACAGTGGTCCCTAAATGCTTGTGAGGTGTACACACTGCCATGATCAGAATGGAAAATTGCCCCTTGAAGGCTTCCGCGGACTCTTCTGGCATGAGACAAAGCCTCGATAACCAGAGATACCCGCATGTGGTCAGCGAGTGCATGACCGACGAGTTTGCGAGAGTAGGCGTCGATGACCGTGGCCAGGTACATGTTCTTGCCGCCCTTACACGGCAGGTAGGTGATATCTCCTACGTAGACGTGGTTCGGCCTGTCCGCGGTGAATTTGCGGCCTACTAAATCTGGCATGACTCGGTGGCCAGGCTTGCGCCTGGTGGTGATGCACCGACGCCGCTTACTAAAGCCTTTGAGCCCCATGGATTTCATGATGCGTGCGACCTTCTTGTGATTTATCGGAGGAAAGTCCATATCGTCGTTGAGGCTTGCAGCGATGCGTTTAGCACCATAAAGCCCGTGCTCATCATCGAAGATAGTCTTGATTCGTGCACCAATAAGAGCATCGGAATACGTCTTTAACCTGCGTTTTTCGCGGGTGTTGACCCATTTGTAGAACGAGGAGCGATTGAGCTTTAACACGTGGCACATCCGCTTGACCGAGTATTCGGTTCGGTGGTCATAGACAAACTGGAAGCGGATTACCAGCGTGTCTCTTCGGCAAAATACTTCGCGGCCTTACGCAGGATATCGCGTTCTTCACGAAGCTTAGAGACTTCCTTTTCTAGCTGGCGGATCCGCTCAGAATCAGTCGTCGCCTGGGCTTCATCACGCATGGTCTTCGTGCGAGCACGCTTGCCGGTGCCGTACTGCTTAAGCCAGGAATAAAGTGAGGAACGATTGACTCCAAGCTCTGCTGAAGCCGCGTGAAGTGAGAGGTCCTCATTGTTTTCGTAGAGGGCCACAGCATCACGTTTGAACTGTTCGGAGTACCTAGGCATGGTGGTAGATTACCTTTCTTCCCAACCCAACCGGGCTGGATATCAGGTGTCTACCAAACAGGGGTCAGGTCC
>NZ_JASOKQ010000047.1:0-1305 GCF_030216265.1 Corynebacterium sp. UMB0012 | reverse complement strand
TGAAGCGTCCTGGGTTTAGTTCCGCTTCTTTTACGGCCCTGTGTTGATGGGCTGGGTGAGATAGTACTCGGTTTCTACTTCCTGTGGGGTGGCGTAGTCCAATGCTTCGTGAAGTCGCTTAGTGTTCCACCAATGCACCCACCGCAAGGTGGCCAGTTCGACTTCTCCGACCGACGTCCACGGGCCCTGGGCATGAATCAGTTCCGCCTTGTAGAGACCGTTGACTGTTTCGGCTAGTGCATTGTCGTAAGAATCGCCGATTGTTCCCACACTCGGGCGGATTCCTGACTCAGCTAGCGCGGTGGAATACTTCAGTGACACGTACTGGCTGCCCCGATCGCTGTGGTGAATTAGTTGGTTTCCATGGATTCGTCCTGCAGTCGTTAACGCATGTTCCAATGCCTCCATGGGCAGCGCATCGGTGCGCATTGTCGAGCGTGTAGCAACACCAACAATTTTTCGGCTGAAGACATCCACGACAAACGCGGTGTAGGCGAATCCTGACAGGGTGCGAACGTAGGTAATGTCGGCAACCCAAAGCCTGCCTGGTGCCTGCGCACGGAAGTTTCGGCGCACTAGGTCCGGGCGATGATCCGGTGTCTTCGGGCTTACCGTTGTTATTGGGGTTCGCCCACGTCTGCGGCCAGAAACACCTGCAAGTTTCATCAGACGTGCGGTCTTGTCGCGACCAATATGAAAGCCTTCGCGGTTCATCGCGTGCCACATTTTGCGGATGCCGTAGACCGAGAAATTCTCCGCATGCACACGCTGTATCTCTGGGATGAGCAGGCTATCGCTTAAGGCTCTTGCGCTGGGAACACGTGTGGTGGCTTTGCGGTAGCCGCGTGAAGTAATGAATCCACGATCTGCTTGTTTAAGGACTCGGCAGATGGCCTCGACCCCAAATTGATCTTTGTACGCGTCGATGTAGGAGATCATTTGGTCGTGGGTCGGTCGAGTTCCGCTGCGAAAAAAGCCGAAGCAGTTTTAAGAATCCCGTTTGCTCGTTTCAGTTCGCGGTTTTCGCGGCGCAGACGCCTGAGTTCTTCTTCCATTGTTTCGCCGCCTGAAGCGTCAGAATTATCGCGTACTGAGGCGCTGTCACGGTACCAGGCCCGCAACGTGTGGTGAGATACTCCAAGCAGCTCACCGACCTCCGTGTAGGCGCGTTGCAGTGAGCAAGACTCCAGGCGGACCATTTCGATGATCTGATGGACCGCCTTCTCCTTGAACTCGACGGAATACTTTCTAGGCATAGTTCAATCCTTCCTTAGCTGAGGTAGGAACTAAACCCAGGACGCTTCA
>NZ_JASOKQ010000046.1:0-1307 GCF_030216265.1 Corynebacterium sp. UMB0012 | reverse complement strand
TGAAGTGCCCCGAGTTTTGTTCCTAGGCATTTGCCTTGATTTCTATTATTTCCTGTGGCGGTTTCTGCTTCCAAAAATCGGTTTCCACTTCGACTGGGGTTCGGTATCCCAAGCTTTGGTGAAGCCTCATCTCGTTCCACCATGACACCCACTCGAACGTCGCGATTTCTACCTCGACAACATCCTCCCACCTGCGAGTATGGATCAGCTCGTTCTTGTAGGAGCCGTTAACGTTTTCAGCCAGAGCATTGTCATAAGAATCCCCGACAGTTCCGGTGGAAGCGGCAATCCCGTGCTGGGCAAGGCGCTCGTTGTAGACCACGCTGACGTACTGCGAGCCGTGATCCGAATGGTGAATGAGACCTGTTGTTTCCTCAGCACACACGATCGCCTGATTAAGAGCTTGCAGCGGCAACGCTTCGGTGCGCATGGAGTCTGATAACGCCCACCCAACGATCCGTCGGGAGTAAACGTCGGTGACAAACGCGGCATACACAAAGCCTTTCTTCGTGCGCACATACGTAATGTCAGCCACCCACAGTTTGTTCGGGCCGGGGGCTTTGAATTCACGCTCGACCAAGTCTGGGCGCAGATCAGGCACGTTAGGCTTACGGGTTGTGAGAGGTGATCTGCCTTTGCCTTTGCCAGAAACACCGGCCAAGCGCATTAAACGGGCAGTTTGTTCACGACCGATATCAATTCCGTCACGGCGGAGAGCATGCCACATTTTCCGTACACCGTAGACACCGTAATTATCCCGATGAACAGTTCTAATGCGTTCGACCAGCACAGCATCACGAAGGCGACGAGCACTTAACCCACGGGCCTTGGACTGGCGATAGCCACGCGAGGTGATGAACCCACCAGACCGGTTATTCTTCAACGTCTTACAGATGAACTCGACAGAGAAACGAACCCGGTATTCATCGATGAACCGGATCATTTCCGACGTTTTGGGTCGAGTTCCGACGCGAAAAAAGCTGAAGCGGCCTTCAGCAGCTCATTAGTGTCGCGTAGCTCTTGATTTTCACGACGCAGCCTCGCGTTTTCCGCGGCCAAATCTTCAGGCACAGGTTCTGGGATGTTTCCCGCACGACGGGCCTGTTGAGTCCATTGACGGGCCGTATGCCATGAAACCCCCAGCTTTGGAGCTACTGCCTGGCACGCGGCTTGCATCGACATATTTTCTGCCAAGATGCGATCTTCCACGAGACGGACCACACGGTCCTTTGCATCCTGGTCAAATTTTCTTGGCATATTCCAGATTTTCCCATCTACTCAAACGGAACAAAACCTGGGACACTTCA
>NZ_JASOKQ010000045.1:0-1650 GCF_030216265.1 Corynebacterium sp. UMB0012 | reverse complement strand
GGCGCCGCCCGCATTCTTCTCGCCATTGGTGTGTGCCGATTCCCCCTGATTGCCTTCCGCATCATCCCCCTGGCCCCCGTTGGTTCCCCCTGCACCGTCGGCCGAACTAATGCCGCCAGCCTCGTCCACCTTGGTGGTTTCCTCTGACGCGCTCCTCGTACCGATGTCCGCAACGCAGCTACTCAGCAAAACTGTGCTGCTGACCATCAACGTTGCTACGGTGACCTGATGCTTCACAACAATCCTTCACGCACTCACTTCCTGACGAGAGGAACAAGAAAAGTGAAACAGAGAACTTTTCACTTCATACTTCCCGTTCCGGTACACAGCATGCATGAGACTCCAAGAATTTTCTACGCAACCTCAAAGGTTAACGGCAATTTAACAAAATTATTTGTCCCATACGCCACATCCATAACGTCCAAAAGGCGAAGTTTCCTGCTCATCAGCTGTATCACCTCTGTGAGTGGTTTTGTAGACCAAATGAAGGTTAAACCCGCACTTTATCCCCCAGTACTACCCCAGAAATTACACGTTTGTAAGCGATTCTCGGCAACAAAAAGGCCCGCACCGAAGTGCGGGCCAATACAAAAGAGTCAATTAGTCTCGCTGCAAATAGCTCAGCAGACGGAGAATCTCAGTGTAGAGCCAGACCAAGGTAACTGCGAGGCCGAGAGCCACGCCCCAAGCGTTCTTAGAGGGAGCACCGGCGCGGATCATGCGGTCAGCCTGATCAAAGTCAGTCAGGAAGGACAGAGCACCAAGAACGATGCAGACGAGCGAGAAGATGATGGCAATCGGGCCGCCATCACGCAGTGGGTTGAAGTCAAAGAAAATCGCGCCCAAGAAGTTAACAAGGGCCATGACAGCAACGCCGGCAATCAGGCCGAAAAGGATCTTGGTGAACTTCGGAGTCACCTTCACTGCGCCAGTCTTGTACACAATCAGCATGCCAATGAATACACCAATCGTGCCGACAATCGCTTGGCCAATGATGGCCATACCGCCCTCGCCCTGGAAGTTGACGTTGGCGAACATCAAGGAGAACCCACCGACAAATAGGCCTTCAAAGACGGCATAAATCAGGGTGACTGCAGCAGAACCCCACTTCTTGCCAAAAGAGGCAACGAGCACGGTAATGAAGCCACCGATACCACCGACCAGGGTCAAGGCCATGGCGATACCTGGGCTTACCAGCATTCCCAGGGCGAAGTTGATGACTGCGGCGACGATGATAACGCCGAGGGTAATGCCCGTCTTGGTCACTACGTCATCCACGGTCATGGGACGGGTAGATACGTCCGCGTAACCAGAATTTTGGCGGCTACTATTTTCGGTCAGAGAACTCATTACCGGATTGCTTGAACGCACGGTTGTCCTTTCTAAGAGAGGTACAAATTAGCTATCTCACCCCATTCAACGAGACACCACCCCATAAAGTTCCATATTCTTTCCATTTAGCTAGAAGTTTTGTGGGTAGCTTCCGCAAAAAGTCTGTGGAGACCTGATGAACAGAAAAGTCTCGGGACACCGACCGGAACGATGTCTCGAGACTTCACATGGTGCCCCCAGTGGTGTCTGGTTCCATGACATCGTTCCGCTCTGTCTCACGACATCATTCCGCCCCACAAGGCCCTGATGTGCCACAAC
>NZ_JASOKQ010000044.1:0-1747 GCF_030216265.1 Corynebacterium sp. UMB0012 | reverse complement strand
GGAGAGCCCGCACGGCCCTGCGATGTTGCTAGCGGCAACGGTCGTTCTCGCATGTGCGCACCCTCTTTGAGGGGGTGTTCCTATATAGGTTGTCAACCTCGAGGGTGGAGAAATCGGGGGCGGATTCTCTCTGCGGGGTTGTTTGGTCGTGTTGTTTTCGGGCATGGCTGCTAGCCGACTGGGGTTTTACCCGGTCGGCTATCTTTACTCTTAGTGTCTAGGCGGCTAGGTCTTCCTGTGATGGTGTGGGATCGTGGTAGTGCTCGTGGTTGCGCATCATGGCGTAGAGGACGTTGAGTCGTCTGCGGGCTAGTGCTACTACTGCGGCGTTATGTCTCTTGCCTTCACGGCGCTTTCGTTCATAGAATTGCCGGGAACGCTCGTGGAATCTGATCGATGCAAAAGATGATTGCCATAGGGCGTTCTTTAATTTTTTATTGCCGGCTCGGTTCAGTGAGTTCGACATGATCGAGGTTCCGGACTGATTCGTTCGGGGCGATAAACCAGCGTAAGAGGCCAGGTGCCCGACTGACGGAAAGTCGGACATATCGCCAGCGGTCATGAGAATTTGTGCTGCCGTCTTTGGTCCGATTCCTGGCATGGATAGCAGGATTTGAGTGTGGGGGATGTCGTTGATGAGCTCGATGACTTCTTGCTCGATTTGCTTGCGGTGCTCGAGCTTTAAAAGCGCGTCCTTCGCTGACATTGCTACGCCCATTTCGGCATAGTGTGCACCAGCAATGGCGACTGTTTGCTCAGAGATGGCAGCGAATATGGCATCAAGGACAGGTTCAGGATTGCGTGCCTTATAGCGTCGAGCAAAGGCAGCTGCTTTGGCTTTTCCGAGGCGCTTTATCTTGGTCGGTCCGCCGTAGCGTGCAAGTAGGTGCAGAACCCACTTGCGGTGGATTATCTGACCGCGAAGGGCCTGTTCGAATTGCGGGTAGCAGCCCACTAGCGCACTTCGAATCTGATTGATGAGCCTGGTGTAGGAGCGCGCTAAGTCTTCGTCGATACCGTTGAGGACCTTCAATTGGAGGAAAGCTTCTTCGACACGGTCGACGCTGCGGAGGGATTCCGGAAGGTTCTTTGCAGCATGGGCGATGATATAGGCGTCCCGGATATCAGTTTTGGCATTGCCAGCGTGGATGCGTGAGAGTTGACGCATGGCCAAACCGGGAAGGTAGCGCACGTCGATCCCGAGATCTTGAGCAACCGCGACAGTTAGTCGACCAATGTTATTTGGCTGGTCCACGACGACAAGGACCTTGTGGTCGTGTGCGCTGAACGTTGAAAACAGTGCGCGCAGGGATTTTTCGTTTTGGTTGATGCGCTTAGATAGCACCTGGGTGCCGTCGATATCTAAGACGCAAGCGTGGTGAAAGTATTTACCAACGTCCATGCCGATGACATAGTCGTAGGTCATAGCAAACCTCCAAGCGAATTGAATGAGTATGGGACTTATTTCATCGCTGGTGGTCGGACATACTTCACGCTGGCATCCACATTACTTTGAGACCTCGCACATTCTGTGCGGGTCAGGTTCCTATTAGCAGTCTGGAGTATGTCACTGCCTTCGGCGGCATCACCCCCCGGATCATTTTCAGACAGGGACGAAAACAAGCCATACCGAAGCCAGCGACTAGTTCCACTGCAACAAGGCAGAAGGAATGAAGCGTCCTGGGTTTAGTTCCGCTTCTTTTACGGCCCTGTGTTGATGGGCTGGGTGAGATAGTACTCGGTTTCT
>NZ_JASOKQ010000043.1:0-1748 GCF_030216265.1 Corynebacterium sp. UMB0012 | reverse complement strand
ATGGTACTGCAACCGGGAGGTTGTGGGAGAGTAAGTCACCGCCGACACCAAACAACAAAAACATAATTCAATAACCCAAAAGAAGGGAAGAGAACGGAACACCCACCGTCCTCTTCCCTTTTTTCACGTTTTGCGGGGTGCAAGCATCACGCGACGGAACACGTAGGGAGCCGCGTGCCGCCGGGGTGTAGTAGGCGACGAACCCTAAACCTTTTCTTTTACCCCCGCTGTTGTATGGGGTGCGACTCTGGGGATCCCTGCGGTTTTAGGGCTCCCTATTCGAACATAAACACCCCCACCCGAGGCAGATGTCCACCAGTAGAGATACTATAAAGGCACTCGTTAGAAAACACATACGAACCCTGTTCTTTTCTTCTGGAGTGCCCCGTCCATGACTGCCACACTTGCCCCTCCCGAACCAGATACCACCCTCGACTACCCAGACACCCTCCTCATCAGCGACCACCTCGACGCTGACCCCCTAGACGATGGTGATGTGCCGGAAGCGTTCTACACCACCAACGCACCCGGCAACCACATCGGCAAAGCCGGCACCTACACACGCAAAACCTCCTGGTTCCTCTACCGAGCCATCCTCCCCCAACTAGACGACGACGTTGACCTGAGCCTCACCAGCCTCGCCAAAGACCTCGGCATCTCATACTCCAAATTACTGGGGTACCTGCGCGCTCACTTCCGCATGCGCCAACTACCCCTCGTCACGCAAGTCCAAGGCCAGCATTGGATACTCGACCTGACCAAACTGCGCATCATCGACCGCGAACTCAACCGCCTAGAAGACAACCCAGACCAACTCGAAGCCATCGACGCCGCACTCGCAGACTTCCTCACCCCCACCACACCCAACCAAACCGTCCCCACCGACGCGGACCTGCGCCGCTTCATCCGCACCTTCATCGACACCCACCTGCGCCCCGAAGACAAAGAACAACAACCCGAACCACGACTGCGCATCAACTACAACCCCGATAACACCACCACACTAACGCTAACCTGCGATAGCGCCACCGCCACCATCATCGCCCGCCACATCGACGCCTACACCAACCAGACCACCACCACCACCGCCGCACAAGCACTCATCGACCTCATCCTCGAAGACACCCACACCAGCGTTGCCATCAACACCTTCACCACAAACGAGAAAGCCAACCTCGTCTTCCACCCCGGTGCCGGATGGATAAACCTCAACCACGCACCCACCAACAACACCTTCATCCGCCGACTTAAAGCCGACGAGGCAGACTCCTACACCCCCACCACCGACATCCGCGCCTACACCCAAGGACGCGACGCCACTTGCCGCTGGCCTGGCTGCACCGTCCCCGCCACCCGCTGCCAACTCGACCACCGCATCGAATACCACCTCGGCGGGCCTACCAGTCCAGATAATCTAGTAAACCTCTGCCAACACCACCACAACATCAAAACCGACCGCAGAATCCACTATATTCTCGACCCCATCACCGGAACCATCGCCTGGCTCCACCGCGACGGCACCTACCAACTAGACCACCCCACCGGACCACTAGCTACACACCAAACCCACTGGAACCACACCTGGGCCCAATACCTCACACACCAACAACAAAGAACACAGAGAAAGGAAGGCTAGGGAATAGACCTGAGCCTGCGGTGTGTGACTAGGGGATGAAGCGTCCTGGGTTTAGTTCCGCTTCTTTTACGGCCCTGTGTTGATGGGCTGGGTGAGATAGTACTCGGTTTCT
>NZ_JASOKQ010000042.1:0-2058 GCF_030216265.1 Corynebacterium sp. UMB0012 | reverse complement strand
TTGACTAACCGGTCCTCTTAACCTTCCAGCACCGGGCAGGCGTCAGTCCATATACATCAACTTAACGTCTTCGCATGGACCTGTGTTTTTGATAAACAGTCGCTTCCCTCTATTCTCTGCGACCCCACAACGCTTCCAGCCGCAAGAACCTTCACACCGTGGGGCCCCCCTTCTCCCGAAGTTACGGGGGCATTTTGCCGAATTCCTTAACCACAGTTCACCCGAACGCCTTAGTATTTTCAACCTGACTACCTGTGTCGGTTTAGGGTACGGGCCATACACACACATCGCTAGAGGCTTTTCTCGACAGTACAGGATCACCACCATCAACCCCAATGGGTCTACGCATCACGTCTCAACCATATGTGCAGCGGATTTACCTACCACACGATCTGCACGCTTACACCACCAATCCAATAAGTGGCGTGGCTACCTCACTGCGTCACCCCATCACTTGAACCACACATCAGGCCCCACGACATCAACACCACCAGACTTCAAAGAAGACCAGCAGTGCATCCGCGGTGGTTAGTATCAGTGCTTTATCATGGGCGCGCATGTACGGGTACCAGAATATCAACTGGTTATCCATCGACTACGCCTGTCGGCCTCGCCTTAGGTCCCGACTCACCCTGGGAAGACGAACTTGACCCAGGAACCCTTAGTCATCCGGCGGATAGGATTCTCACCTATCAATTCGTTACTCATGCCTGCATTCTCACTCGCACACAGTCCACGCCTCCTTACGGTAACGCTTCAACCCATGCACGACGCTCCCCTACCCAAACAAAATGTTTGCCGCGGCTTCGGCGGTGTACTTGAGCCCCACTACATTGTCGGCGCAGAACCACTCGACCAGTGAGCTATTACGCACTCTTTCAAGGATGGCTGCTTCTAAGCCAACCTCCTGGCTGTCTTCGCGATCCCACATCCTTTTCCACTTAGTACACCCTTAGGGGCCTTAACCGGCGATCTGGGCTGTTTCCCTCTCGACTATGAAGCTTATCCCCCACAGTCTCACTGCCGTACAACACAATTAGTGGCATTCGGAGTTTGGCTGACATTGCTAAGATTGTAGTCCCGCTCAACCAACCAGTCGCTCTACCTCCACCAAGCTATAATACGACGCTGCACCTAAATGCATTTCGGGGAGAACCAGCTATCACGGAGTTTGATTGGCCTTTCACCCCTACCCACAGCTCATCCCCGCAGTTTTCAACCTACGTGGGTTCGCGCCTCCACAACCTCTTACAGCTGCTTCACACTGGCCATGGGTAGATCACCCCGCTTCGGGTCCAGGACATGCCACTTGACACCCCATTAGGATTCGGTTTCCCTACGGCTACCCCACACGGGTTAACCTCGCGACATGCCGCTGACTCGCAGGCTCATTCTTCAAAAGGCACGCCATCACACACAAACGGTGCTCTGACGGATTGTAAGCACATGGTTTCAGGAACTATTTCACTCCCCTCCCGGGGTACTTTTCACCATTCCCTCACGGTACTCATACACTATCGGTCACACTGAGTATTTAGGCTTACCGGGTGGTCCCGGCAGATTCACAGCAGATTCCACGAGCCCGCTGCTACTCGGGCAACCCAACAACCCACATGCCATTGTCTTCAACTACAGGACTCTCACCTTCTCCGGCAGGCCATTCCAAACCACTTCACCTAACAACAACACACGAGCGGACCATCAGTAGCTAGTCCACATTGGGGCCCACAACACCGCACACACAACCCCTACCAGGTATCACATGCACACGGTTTAGCCTCATCCACGTTCGTTCGCCACTACTAGCAGAATCATTATTATTTTCTCCTCCTACGGGTACTGAGATGTTTCACTTCCCCGCGTAAACCCCCACAACAGCTATGAATTCACTGAAGGGTAACCCCACATAACCAGGGCCAGGTTTCCCCATTCGGACATCCTCGGATCAACGCTCAATTGACAACTCCCCGAGGCTTAACGCAGCCTTTCACGTCCTTCATCGGCTCAGCATGCCAAGGCATCCACCATGCGCCCTTAATAACGAACACACAAACCACC
>NZ_JASOKQ010000041.1:0-3031 GCF_030216265.1 Corynebacterium sp. UMB0012 | reverse complement strand
CAGCATCAAACGCATGGCACGGCTATTAAAAGTGTCTCGGTCTGGATACTACAAATGGGCTGATACGCAGCAGAAACGACTATCCGGAAAAGATAATCGTGCAACATTTTACGATGACGTTGACCGCAAGATTCATCAGATCTGGAAAGACTCCGATGAGGTTTATGGTGCTCCCCGGATCACCGCAGAACTTACCGAGCGTTACCGGATCACCCTGAATCGCAAGACTGTGGCTAAGCGGATGCGCCTGATGGGAATTGAAGGGATTTCACCGCGTGCCTTTGTCCCGGTGACAACGATTCAAGCTAAGCGTCAGTCGAGTCTTCCTGACCTGGTCAAGCGCGTGTTTGATACTGGTGATCTCAACCGAGTGTGGATGTCGGATATTACCTACCTACGCACCAGCGAGGGATGGTTGTACTTGTGTGCGGTCCGCGACGGCCATTCCCGCAGGGTGCTGGGCTGGGCGATGGATAGCGTTCAAGATACATGCCTGGTCGAACGGGCCCTGCGGATGGCATATACACTGCGCGGTGACGTTCCTGATGGGCTGGTGTTCCACGCTGACCGCGGAACGCAATTTACCAGCGAGAAGCTCTGGGAAGTCTGCCATAACCTGGGCATTGCTCAGTCTGTGGGGCGTACTGGTGTGTGCTTTGATAACGCGATGGCTGAGTCGTTCGAGGGTGTCAGGAAGTTTGTGTGTGAGGCTCTGATCTAGAAGGAGTTTCAACGATAATGACTACGGTGTCACCGAAGAAAAACCATGACCCGGCGAGGATCAACGAGATCAGCGAGAAGCTGATGGAAAATCCTGAAATCGCCAGCTTGATCAGCGAGCTGTCGACTTCTGCTGATGATGCAAGCGAGCTGGTCAAAGGCCTGCTGCAGGCATCGATCAACGCTGGTCTTAAAGCGGAGATGGATGCGCACTTGGGCTATAGCCATTCCGACCGCAAGGCCAAAGCGAAGGTGGAAACCGCACAGAGCAGCAATCACCGTAACGGGTCCTACACCAAGACCGTCAATTCTGGCTACGGCGCAGTTGAGGTGACCGTTCCCAGGGATCGTGCCGGCACGTTTACTCCCCGGATGGTGCCCAAGGGTGCACGCAGGCTCACAGAGCTCGACGACATGATTATCTCGCTCTACGCCGGTGGGATGACCGTGTGCGATATTCAGCACCATCTCGCAACCACTCTTGGGGTGGATATGAGCCCGGATACGATCAGCACCATTACCGATGCGGTCTTGGACGAGGTCATGATCTGGCAAAACCGCCAGCTCGACGAGTTTTACCCGGTGCTCTTCCTCGACGCGCTACGCGTGAAAATCCGTGACGGCCACCGCGTGGTCAACAAGGCTTGCTACATGGCGGTTGGTGTCGACATGGACGGCATCAAGCACATCCTGGGACTGTGGATCGCCGACAATGAAGGAGCCGCATTCTGGGCATCGGTGTGTGCGGATCTGGCTAACCGCGGTGTCCAAGACGTGTTCATTGTGTGCTGCGACGGGCTCAAAGGCTTGCCGGAAGCCGTGGAGGCAACCTGGCCGAATTCCATGGTACAGACCTGTATTGTGCACCTGATTCGGGCTGCGAACCGGTGGGTGTCCTACCAGGACCGCAAAGCAGTCTCCCGCGCGCTGCGTGAGGTCTACACGGCCGCAAACGAGGACACCGCACGTGCCAGCCTGGATGCGTTCGAAGCCAGTGAACTTGGCCGGAAATACCCCCAGTCGGTCAAAGTCTGGCGCGACGCCTGGGAGCGGTTCGTGCCGTTTCTGCAGTTCCCACCGGCGGCACGCCGGGTGCTCTACACCACCAACTCGATCGAATCGCTCAACGCCGAACTGCGTAAAGCTACCCGTAACCGGGGTCAATTTCCAAACGATACTGCCGCACTAAAGACACTGTGGCTGATGATCTGCAACATCGAAGACAAGCGCGCTGCCCAGCGAGCGAGGAAAGCAAAACGCGATATTGAATGCAACGGCTATATTGAAGGAGCGAAAGCAACTGGATGGAAACAAGCCATCAACCAACTAGCCGTGGCTTACCCCAACCGATTCGCGGATTACTTGTAAACCAAGCCCCCGCACACAAAGAATCGGACACTCTCAGTCGTTCTGGTCGACGCTTAAAACCGAGTTCTACGACCGTAAGCGTTGGCCTACCCGCGATGCTGCGCGCAAGGCCGTTGCCTACTGGATGGAAGTCGTTTACAACCGTCGGCGCCGGCACTCTGCACTAGGAATGGTCAGTCCCGTCGACTTCGAAAACCACATTGGTCTAACCACCAGTAGAAAAGAAATAGCTGCCTAAACACTAGGTAGCCCCACTACGTGTCCACGAATTGCGGTCAACCCCAGATCACCTAGACGATGGTGATGTGCCGGAAGCGTTCTACACCACCAACGCACCCGGCAACCACATCGGCAAAGCCGGCACCTACACACGCAAAACCTCCTGGTTCCTCTACCGCGCCATCCTCCCCCAACTAGACGACGACGTCGATCTGAGCCTCACCAGCCTCGCCAAAGACCTCGGCATCTCCTACAACAAACTCCTAGGCTTCCTGCGCGCCCACTTCCGCATGCGCCAACTACCCCTAGTCACCGAAGTCCAAGGCCAGCACTGGATACTCGACCTGATCAAACTGCGCATCATCGATCGCGAACTCAACAGGCTTGAAGATAACCCAGAGCATCTTGAAGCCATCGACGCCGCACTCGCAGACTTCCTCACCCCCACCACACCCAACCAAACAGTCCCCACCGACGCGGATCTGCGCCGCTTCATCCGCACCTTCATCGACACCCACCTGCGCCCCGAAGACAAAGAACAACAACCCGAACCGCGTCTGCGCATCAACTACAACCCGGATAACACCACCACACTATCTTTGACCTGCGATAGTGCCACCGCCACCATCATCGCCCGCCACATCGACGGGGCCTGACCCCCGGAAAGTAGACACGTCGGGGGTTAGCTATGCTGCTTGAGTCAGTGTAGCTGATGTGAGTGCTT
>NZ_JASOKQ010000040.1:0-3176 GCF_030216265.1 Corynebacterium sp. UMB0012 | reverse complement strand
GCTGATGGTACTGCAACCGGGAGGTTGTGGGAGAGTAAGTCACCGCCGACACCAAACAACAAAACACAACAAAATACAGTCTAATGAGAAGGAGACGGTACACCACCGCCTCCTTCTTTTTCACGTTTTGCTATTCTCCTCACCATGGACCAAAAGCAAATTTCTTATGTGGCGGACCAGGTCGAGCAAGGAATTCTTGGACTCGAAGGCGTCGATAAGCTCCTGGCTTATTTGGATAGCTTGCATCCGGATGATTTGGTCGGCGTGGATTTCCTCGTTGACCGCATGTTTGAGGAGGAGCGTAACCAAACATGGGAGCTCACGGAAACGCTTAAGGAGTTTCTCGCGGATCTAAAGGAATGCCAGAAGTAGTGCAGACGCTCGACGAAGCAACCAACACCCTTGTAAACCCCTCCGGTTTGAATCTGACTGACCCTGACGATTCACGGGCGTACGCCGACCAGGTGTGGCAGGCCGGTGTGCTTTTGAATGTGGCAATTGATGAGCCTCAACACCTGACCAGCCAAGGCGTCAAGTCAATAGAGCCTTACGATGTCTTCCCGGTCGCGCAACGGGCGCTAGAAGAGGTTCTGCTACAGTTGCCGCTGGCTAATGATCCATTTGGGTCCGTGATCTGGAGCGCGGAACGCTTGGCCCAGGAACTACCTCAGGCCGCCCGATTGGCCCAGGTCGACGGGCTGCGCTTAGTCGAGTGGCTTTTGGGCGTTCTTGAATCGCCGTATGCGGAGCAGGTTGATATCGACCCCGTACAGTACGCGGAGGCTTTAGGACCTGCAGGCCTCAAAGAGCTGCGCGAGCGTGCGCAGGGTGAGTATGTCGGTCGTCGGTTAGCGGTGCTTTCCGGTTCTGTCGAGGAGGTATTTCGTACCCACACGGACGGATACGAGCAGCTCATTAGCGGGCTTTCGGAGATCGGACGGTTCGACCTTGCTTACACGTACTCGGAAGAAGCGATGCGAATCCTCCCCGCTGAGGAAACGTTCAATATTGCTGGTGGTTGGGCCGCGATTACCGACGTCCACTTTCCTCACCGCAGCCCTTACGTCAATGAGCGAGTTTTCGACGCGTTTCCACGGCTTTCGACAGCGAAAGGTCTTTTTGCGGCGGTGGGGGATAGCGCAGTGGAGCACATCGAGGCTCGGTTGCGCGATAAGCCCTGGGATCTTGCAATGTTTCAGTATCAGTGCTTACGCGATCCGCAACGAGCATGGGCGACAGCCTCGGACGCCGGGCTCCAACGCAATGTGGCAGAACTACTTCTTCCGCACCTGCCGGACCAGACCGTTCCCGTTCTCATGCAACTCATTGAGGACAAGCTGGAAACACAAGATGTCTATGGTCGCGACCAAGCGTATGAGTTGCTCGGGAAAGTTCAGAAAGCAGCTGACCCGGCTTCATTTGACGACTTCTTAGGTTGCCTACAGCGGAAGTTTGCTGACTGCCCTGAAATTCGCAACCAGCTTGCCGACGCCGCCCAACCCTAAACCTTTGCTTTTACCCCCGTCGCTGGTTGTGGTGCGACTCTGGGGATCCCTGCGGATTTAGGGTATCCTATTCGAACATAAACACCCCCACAGGGGACACATGTCCACCAGCCGGGATACTATAAAGGTGCTTGTTAGAAAATACATACGAATCTTGTTCTTCTCTGCTGGAGTGCCCCGTCCATGACTGCCACACTAAGCCCACCCGAACCAGATACCACCCTCGACTACCCAGACACCCTCCTCATAGGTGACCACCCCGACATCGATCTGAGGTTACCCTCGTTTAGTGGACACCCTATTTGTACGGATCCTGTGTCCGTAGGAGAGGATGTTCATTGTGAGTCAACAGCGCAAGAAGTACACGCCGGAGTACCGGCGTGAAGCCGCGAACTTGGTAATCGAGTCAGAGCGCCCGATCGCTCATGTGGCTAAGGAGATTGGCGTCTCCGCCGGGCTTTTAGGCCGGTGGGTCAAACTCGAGCGTGAACGCCGAGGGGCCTCGGATGGGATGAGTGAGGCGGATCTTCGTGCTGAGAATGCTCGTCTGCGCCGTGAGTTGGCGGAAGCCAAGATGGATAATGAGTTTTTGTCAAAAGCGACAGCCTTCTTCGCCGCGAAGCAACGCGAGCAGAAAAGTTCGAATTGATGCAGCAGGAGAAGGCAAACTACAGCATCAAACGCATGGCACGGCTATTAAAAGTGTCTCGGTCTGGATACTACAAATGGGCTGATACGCAGCAGAAGCGACTATCTGGCGAAAATGATCGTGCTGCATTTTACGATGGCGTTGACCGAAAGATTCATCAGATTTGGAAAGACTCCGATGAGGTTTATGGTGCTCCGCGGATCACCGCAGAACTTACCGAGCGCTACCAGATCACCCTGAATCGCAAGACTGTGGCTAAGCGGATGCGCATGATGGGCATTGAAGGGATTTCACCGCGTGCCTTTGTCCCGGTGACAACGATTCAATCCAAGCGTAAGTCAGCTCTTCCTGACCTGGTCAAGCGCATGTTTGATACTGGTGAGCTCAACCGAGTGTGGATGTCGGATATTACCTACCTACGCACCAGCGAGGGATGGTTGTACTTGTGTGCGGTCCGCGACGGCCATTCCCGCAGGGTGCTGGGATGGGCAATGGATAGCGTTCAAGATACATGCCTGGTCGAACGGGCCCTGCGGATGGCACATACACTGCGCGGGGACGTTCCTAATGGGCTGGTGTTCCACGCTGACCGCGGAACGCAATTTACCAGCGAGAAGCTCTGGGAAGTCTGCCATAACCTGGGCATTGCTCAGTCTGTGGGGCGTACTGGTGTGTGCTTTGATAACGCGATGGCTGAGTCGTTCTGGTCGACGCTTAAAACCGAGTTCTACGACCGCAAGCGTTGGCCAACCCGTGATGCCGCGCGCAAGGCCGTTGCCTACTGGATGGAAGTCGTTTACAACCGTCGGCGCCGGCACTCTGCACTAGGGATGGTCAGCCCCGTCGACTTCGAAAACCACATTGGTCTAACCACCAGTAGAAAAGAAATAGCTGCCTAAGCACTAGGTAGCCCCACTACGTGTCCACGATTTGCGGGCAACCCCAGCGGCCGTGAGGTGGTGTAGCGGCGGATGACGCGTTGTGCGTGGACGAGACAACGCTGAATCATCACGTTTGGCCAG
>NZ_JASOKQ010000003.1:0-151040 GCF_030216265.1 Corynebacterium sp. UMB0012 | reverse complement strand
TACGTGCTCTCAAAGAAAATGCTCCCCACTAGTTGTTGGCAACTGATTTCTCAGTCCAACTAATGGGGAGCAGTTCATTGCTTCGCTGCGGGGCGGCTTTGGTGTATCTGCGTACTTAGAAGCTTTCGAGCCAGGTGGCGTGCACGCGAGCATCGCCATTTTCTTCTGGGTGGAAGCTCAGCGCCGTCACGCGGCCTTGGCGCACGCCGACCACCGCGTCGCCGTTCTCGCCCGGCACCGTCGCGATGATTTCGACGCCGTCGCCCACGCGAGTAACCAGTGGGGCGCGGATGAAGCTCGCCTCAATGTCGAGCTTGTCCTCCCCCATCGCGACTGGCACGATGCGTTCTTCGGAGAAGCGCTGGTTACCGAAGGCATTGCGGCGCACGGTCGCATCCAGCAGCCCCAGGGTTTGCTGCCCCGGCGCGGGGTTATCGAGCTCGCGGGCGCAGTAGATGAGCCCCGCGCAGGTCGCGAGCACCGACAGGCCTGCAGCCGCGGCATCGCGAAGTGGCTCGACCAGCCCGAAGCTACGCGCCAGCTTGTCGATGACGCTCGACTCGCCGCCCGGAATCACCAGCCCGTCGAGCCCGTCCACGTCGCGCGGCACCCGCACCCGGCGCGTAGCCACACCGAGCCGGTCCAGAATGCGCAGGTGCTCCTCGACGCCGCCTTGCAGCGCCAGTACCCCGACGGTAGCTACCATCCGCGCTCAGCCAGGCGGTGCGGTGCAGGAACGTCGTTGACGTTGATGCCCACCATGGCCTCGCCCAGGCCGCGGGAAAGCTTGGCGAGTTCGGCGGGGTCGTCGTAAAGCGTGGCGGCCTTCACGATGGCTTCCGCGCGCGCTGCCGGGTTTCCAGACTTGAAGATGCCGGAGCCAACGAAGACGCCTTCGGCGCCCATCTGGCGGACAAGGGCGGCGTCGGCAGGCGTGGCCACACCACCGGCAACGAAGAGCACGACTGGGAGCTTGCCGGTCTCCGCAACCTCGGCGACCAAGTCGTACGGCGCCTGCAGCTCCTTGGCTGCGACGTAGAGTTCATCGCGATCCAGGTGGCGCAGGCGGGCAATCTCGGCCTTAATGGTGCGCAGGTGCTTCACGGCCTCGGAGACATCGCCCGTGCCGGCCTCGCCCTTGGAGCGAATCATGGCCGCGCCCTCGGTGATGCGGCGCAGGGCCTCGCCCAGGTTGGTCGCGCCGCACACGAACGGCACATCGAAGTCCCACTTATTGATGTGGTTGACGTAATCGGCCGGGCTGAGCACTTCGGACTCGTCGATGAAGTCTACGCCCAGCTCGCCCAGGATCTGCGCCTCTACAAAGTGGCCGATACGGGCCTTGGCCATGACGGGGATGTCGACGGCCTCGACGATGCCCTCGATAAGCTCCGGGTCAGACATGCGGGCCACGCCGCCCTGCGCACGGATATCGGCCGGCACGCGCTCCAGCGCCATCACGGCCGATGCGCCCGCGTCCTCCGCGATGCGCGCCTGCTCCGGGGTGACGACGTCCATGATGACGCCGCCCTTCAACATATCGGCCAGTCCTCGCTTCACGCGCGTGGTAGCGCGTCCTTGTTCATTTACCTGTTCAGTCATAGGTGCCATAGTGGCCCACACAAGTGGTACAAGACAAGAGCCATTTTCAGCGTGTTGAATTAGACCACTTATGATGGGCTCGTGCCTCTTCGCCTCGATCCCTCTGATACGCGGCCGCTGCCCGTGCAAATCGCCGCCGCCCTCCGCACCCAGGTTGCCGCCGGCGTCCTCCTGCCCGGCGAGCGCGTTCCCTCGACCCGCCACTTGGCTTCGCAGCTCGCCGTTTCCCGAGGCAGCGTGGTCACCGCCTACGAGCAACTCACGGCCGAGGGCTACCTCACCGCGGAGGTCGGGTCGGGCACCGTCATCAACCCGCGCCTCCCCCACGCGCGTGCCCCACGGCCGGAGCCGGCCCCCGCACCGGCCACTGAGCCCGAGCTGGTGTCACTGACCCCCGGCCTGCCCGACACCGCCGGAATCCTCACCCCTGAATGGAGAGCCGCGTGGCGCGCCGCGGCTGTCGACCCCTCCGGCGATCTGCCCCGCGAGGTCGCCGCGCACCTGCGCCACATGCGCGGGCTTAACGTCGACCCAGCCTGCATCCTCATCACGGCCGGCGCCCGCGACGGCCTCTCCGTACTCCTGCGCGCTCTCGGCCGCCAGCTGCGCGTGGGCGCAGAATCCCCCGGCTACCCCAGCCTGCGCCGTGTGCCCCGCGCGCTCGGCCATACGTTGGTGGAAATCCCCACCGACCCCGATGGCGTCACCGTCCCCACGGCCGATCTCGACGCCCTCATCGTCACCCCCAGCCACCAATACCCCTACGGCGGCTCGCTTCCTGCAGCCCGGCGCGCCGAACTCGTCGAATGGGCCCGCGCACACGACGCCCTCCTCATCGAGGATGACTTTGATTCCGAACTGCGCTACGTCGGTCAGCCACTGCCCGCCCTGGCCGCGCTCGCCCCGGAACACACCGTGCTGCTGGGCACCTTCTCCTCGGTCATCTCCCCCTCCATTGCCTGCGGCTACCTCGTCGTCCCGCCGCGCCTGCGCTCGGCCGTTGACCGCGTGCGCGAGGTCTTCGGCCAACCCGTCGGCGCCATCCCCCAGGCGGCGCTCGCCCACTACCTTGCCAGCGGCGCTTTACGACGCCACACCGGCCGCATGCGCCGCACCTATAAACGCCGCCGCAACCTGGTAGCCGAAACGCTGGGCTCCGTCGATGGCGCCCAGCTCCTGCCCATCCACGGTGGTCTCCACGCGGTTCTGCTGTGCGATCCAGCCGTGGTCCCCCGCGCCGCCGCCCACGGCATCAAACTCACCCCACTGCGCGATTATTGGGGCGGCGCCGACGCCGAAGACGGCGTCGTCCTCGGCTTCGGCCACCTCAGCGACTCCGAGCTGCGCACGAGCCTCACCGCGGTCGCGGCCGCATTAGGCGAGTGATACCGTAGCCCCAAAGACCATAAAAGAAAGGTGATAAATGTCCCTCGGCCCGCTTGAATTTCTACTCATACTCATTCCTTTCCTCATCCTCGCCGGAATCATCGCCATCGTGGTCAAGCTCGTGCGCAATAGCAACGAAACTCGTGCAAACACCCGCCGCATTGCCGATCAGCTCGAGGAACAAAATCACCACCCGTAGAAACTCTTAGCCACGAGGCCACGTGCGCTGCCGCGAAAGCCCCGCCGTGCGCCTTCCGACGCCCACATAAAACTCGAGACTGACCGCTTAGTCTATTTTTATTCTCGCTCCTGCCAGCAGGTTTCACTAAACCCGCTCGCAAGACATACCGCTTGGTCTAGTCTTGCCAAGCATGACGACGAAATACGATAACTCCAATTCCGACTGGTCCTTCGCTACCCGCTCCGTACACGCGGGCCAAAACCTCGATGGGCACCACAATGCCCGCAACGTGCCGATTTACCAGACCACCTCCTACGTCTTTAACGACGCCGAGCACGCGGCCAACCGCTTCAATCTTTCCGACGCCGGCCCCATCTACACCCGCCTGACCAACCCCACCCAGGACGCGCTGGAAGAGCGCCTCGCTTCCCTCGAGGGCGGCGTCGCGGCCGTCGCCTTCGCTTCGGGACAAGCTGCCGAAACCGCGGCCATTTTGAACCTCGCCTCGGCCGGCGACCACATCGTGACCTCCCCGCGCCTCTACGGCGGCACCTCCACCCTCTTTACCGTCACGCTCAAGCGCCTAGGCATCGACGTCACCCTCGTCGAGGACCCGGACGACCCGCAGTCCTGGCAGGACGCCGTCCAGCCAAATACCAAGGCCTTCTACGGCGAGACCTTTGGCAACCCCGTGGCCGATGTCCTCGATATCCCGGCCATAGCCGAGGTCGCCCACAACAACCAGGTCCCGCTCATCGTGGATAACACCATCGCCACCGCCGCCCTCGCCCGGCCGCTGGACCTCGGCGCGGACATCGTCGTGGTGTCCACCACCAAGTTCTACACCGGAAATGGCTCGGCCATCGGCGGCGCGATTATCGACGGCGGCTCCTTCGACTGGACCGTCACCCGCAACGGCGAGCCCGTATTCCCCTACTTCGTCACCCCGGATGAGGCCTACCACGGCCTGAAGTACGCCGATCTCGGAGCCCCAGCCTTCGCGCTCAAGGCCCGCGCCGGCCTGCTGCGCGATACCGGCGCCGCCATCTCCCCCTTCAACGCCTGGCTGACGCTGAATGGAATCGAGACGGTGGGGCTGCGCGTCGAAAAGCACAATGCCAATGCCCAGGCCGTTGCCGAGTACCTGGAAGGCCACGCCAAGGTCACCAAGGTCAACTACGCCGGCCTGGATTCCTCGCCGTATAAGGCCACCAAGGAAAAGCTCGGCTACGCCTACACCGGCTCCGTGCTCTCTTTCGACATCGACGGCGGCCGCGAGGAAGCCTGGGCGTTTATCGACGCCCTCAAGCTCCACTCCAACCTCGCCAATATCGGCGATACCCGCTCCCTGGCCGTGCACCCGGCAACCACCACGCACTCCCAGTCCGACGAGTCTGCGCTTGCCGCGGCCGGCATCACCCAGTCCACCATCCGCCTATCCGTGGGCATCGAGCACATCGATGACATCATCGCGGACCTCGAGCTAGGCTTTAACGCACTGGCATGAAGCTAGTTAGCATCGGCGACTTTCACACCGAAGCCGGCGCCACGCTTGCCGACGCCCACATTGCCTACCACCGCTTCGGCCACCTCCTTGGCGATCCCCACGGCCGCAATAATGTCATTGTGGTTGAACACGCCCTGACCGGTGACTCGAATGTGGCCGAGTGGTGGGCCGATCTGGTCGGCCCCGGCAAGGCGCTAGATACGACGAAGTGGTGCATTATCGCCACCAACGCACTGGGCGGCTGCGGCGGCTCCACCGGCCCCGCCTCCCCGCACCCAGACGACGGCCGCGCCTGGGGCTCGCGCTTCCCCGCGCTTTCGGTGCGCGACCTCGTTGCGGCCGAGCGCGCCGCGCTCCGCGAGCTCGGCATTACCCACGTCCACGCCATCATTGGCGGCTCGATGGGTGGCGCACGCACGCTGGAATGGACACTGATGCACCCCGAGGCCGTTGATGCGGCTTGCGTCATTGCCGTATCGGCCCGCGCTTCCGCCTGGCAGATTGGCATCCAGTCGGCGCAAATCGCGGCCATCGAGCAGGATTCCTTCTGGCACGGCGGCGATTACTACGCCTCCGCCCAGCGCCCGCGCGAGGGGCTGGCGGCCGCGCGTCGCATTGCACACCTGACGTATCGCGGCGAGCAAGAAATCGACGAGCGCTTCGGCGTCCAAGCCCAGGCCGGCGAGAACCCGCTCGGGCCCTACCGCCGCCGCAATGAGCGCTTTGCCGTCAACTCCTACCTGGACTATCAGGGCATCAAGCTGGCCGATCGCTTTGACGCCGGCTCCTACGTCACCCTCACCGAGGCGCTCAACCGCCACGATATCGGCCGCGGCCGCGGCGGCCTCAACCGCGCGCTGGGCTCATCGGAGGTGCCAACCATGGTCGTCGGCGTGGACACGGATATCTTGTACCCGTATCACCAGCAGGAACACATCTCGCGCAACCTCGGCAACCTGCTGGCGATGGCGAAGGTTGTCTCCCCGGTAGGCCACGACGCTTTTCTTACCGAATCACGCCAGATGGATCGCATCTTGCGAAACTTCCTCACCCTTTCCCAACCGGACCCGAGCATCGATTCTGCGGCGGGCGATCCCACCGAGTACTCGATTTAAAGTCTCGCTGCATCTGAGATCGCCGAAGCTGCGCAGCGCGCACTAGTGCTAAGCGGTGCGGCACACTGCGCTGGGACTATGGATTGACGGGGCGAGCAGAGGCGGGACGCGGCTTAACGATCTTCGGGCGGTTTAGCCCAGGGCGGGCGCCAGACGATACCTTCGCTGGGGCGGCGCTCGAGCCGACCGCGGCGCGGCGGCGCATTGGGGTCATCATCATTGACCCCGTTGTGATACTTGCAGGCCATGGTGAGGTTCTCGGGATTCGTGTCCCCGCCGAGCAGCCACGGGGTGAGGTGGTGGACTTGGCATTCATCCGCCGGCGTATGGCAGTCGGGCCACGGACATACAGGATTTTCCGCCATCGCCATCTGGCGTTGCTTCCATGTAGCCCGGCGCCGCGATTGATAGAGGTTTACGGGGCCGGTGACGGGGTGGATGAGGGTGACAAGTCCGACGTCGGCAAGCGCGCGGCGGGCAAGGTCCGCACCGGAGATTTGCGCGCCATTGGTCAGCTGTAGAGTGACGTCCTCGCCGTGGGTAACTTTGACCATCTCATTGAGGGTAAGCACCACATTGGTGGTGATTGTGGAGGCGGCGGCACCCTGGGAAAAGACGCGGCGAGCATCGGCGACGGTGGAGACATGGTTATTAATCTCTGCCACCAGTTCGGACTCGGCGGTAATGGTCAGCGTCCACAGGTCGTCGCGGCGGCGGGTTAGGCGCACGCCCTCAGAGCGCTTGGTGGTACGCTCTTCGCGCACCAGGCGGCGGGCGCGCTTTTCAATCTCGCTGGTAGCAACGCGCAGGGCGCAGAGTTCCTCGCGCAGCGCCCAGGCCGCACGCTGGGTTTTCATCTTCTGGGCGTAGTGCTCGATGATTTTTAGCGCGTCGAGCGGCAGCGTGGTGCGGCGGGCGGTGCGCTGCTTGGCGCGAAAGGAGGTGCGGCCGAAGTAGGTATCGGCAAGGCGGGCGAACTCGGCGGCCTCGCGATCGCTAAAGCCCTTATCGACGAGCTCTTCTACCGACAGCCCAGCACACTCCTCGATGAGCACCATCGGGGAGTTCACGGCTGTCAGGTAGGTCGAAATCATGGCCCTGAGCCTAAGTGGGCCGCGCAACCCAGCGCGCGGTGGCGGGCGCTGGCCTGTGGATAACCGCCCGAACTACACCATTTAGGGCCGAGATGGGTGATGGCTCTACAAAAACCTGTGGATAACTAGCTGCCGAGCGAGTCCACGGAGAAGGCCAGAAAAGCCATCACGGCGCCGAGCAGGCCGGTAAAGCAGGCGTCGAAGCGGCGCGAGCGCACCGCCAGCACGCCGACGCGGCTGGAATCGCAGGTAAGCCGGACCACGGTGAGCCACAGCAGGGAGAGGCCGAGGAGGAACGTGGCCCGGCGCCAGTACTCGAAAACTGCGTAACCGCCGGAGACGACCACGCCGGCCACGAAGATGCCGATAGCCGCCCACTGCGCGGCGGGCGGCAGCGGGGAGGGCGCGAGGCCGGCGTCGTGCGGGTTGTCTAGATTCACGCCAACTTTTCCGCGCGCTCGACGATATTGCGCACCAAGAAGGCACGGGTCAGCGGGCCGACGCCGCCCGGGTTCGGCGAGACGAATCCGGCCTTGTCCCAGCAGTCTGGGTGGATGTCGCCGGTGAGCTTGCCGTCGACGCGGGAGACTCCGACGTCGAGAAGCGCGGCGCCTTCCTTAATCATGTCCGCGGTGAGCATGTGGGGCTGGCCGGCGGCGGCGATGACGATATCGGCCTCGCGGGTCTCGGCGGCCAGGTCCTTGGTGCCGGTGTGGCACAGGGTGACGGTGGAGTTCTCGCTGCGGCGGGTAAGCATCAGGCCAATAGGGCGACCCACGGTCACGCCGCGGCCGATGACCACGGTTTTGGCGCCGTCAAGTTCAACGCCGAAGCGGCGCAGCAGGTGCAGGCAGCCGTTCGGGGTGCAGGGCAGGGGTGCATCCTCGTTGAGCACGAGCTTGCCCAGGTTGACGGGGTGCAGGCCGTCGGCATCCTTTTCGGGGTCGATGCGCTCGAGGATGGCGTTTTCATCCAGGTGCTTCGGCAGCGGGAGCTGGACGATGTAGCCGGTGCAGGCGTCATCGGCGTTGAGCTCATCGATGACGGCCTCGAGTTCTTCCTGCGTGATATCGGCAGGCAAGTCCTTGCGGATGGAGTTGATGCCGAGTTTTTCGCAGTCGCGGTGCTTCATCTTCACATAGGACTGGGAGCCGGGGTCTTCGCCGACCAGGACGGTGGCGAGGCCGGGCGTAATGCCCTTGTCCTTCAGCGCGGCCACGCGCTGGGCGAGGTCGGCGAAAATCTCGTCGCGGTACAGTGTGCCATCTAGTTTGGTAGCGCTCATAGCCACCATCCTAGACTGAAGGCATGAGCCAGCTGCACATTGTCTTTGATAACCCGGTCATTCCTACTAATACGGGCAACGCCATCCGCACGGCCGCGGTAACAGGCGCGAGCCTGCACCTGATTGAGCCGCTGGGCTTTAATTTCGACGATAAGCACTTAAAGCGCGCCGGACTGGATTATCACGATCTGGCCGATGTGCAGATTCACAAGGATTTTCAGGCCTGCATGGACGCGCTGCCGGGGGCGCGCGTCTTCGCGTTTACCACGCATACGGATAAGTGGTTTACGGATATCGAATACCAGGAGGGCGATGTCTTGCTCTTCGGCACGGAGCCGACTGGCCTGCCGGAGGAGCATATTAACCATCCGCGCGTGACTGACCGCGTGCGTATTCCGATGGTGCCGGCCAGGCGCTCGATGAACCTGTCGAATTCGGCGTCGACAGCCGTATTCGAGGCGTGGCGCCAGCTGGGATTTAACGGGGCGGTTTAAGCCCTGGCAGTTGGCGGGAGCGCAGGCGGGCAAGGAGTGCGGTGGCGTCGGCAAGCGTGAGGTTGCGCGCATCCATGCGCACGGGCCCTTGGACGAGGTCGAGGCCGACGGTGGCTAGGCCGAGCGCTTGGGAAATCGGCCCGCGGCGGTAGGTTAGCTCCTGGATATGGGAGGTGTGGATGGCCTTGACGCGGCGGTTGAGCCGGCCGTTGCGCACGATGACGTAGTCGCCGGTGAGCGCGACGGTTTGCTGGCGGTAGTCCAGCGGGGAGACCCACTTGGCGCGGGCCGGCGAGGCGTAGGTGGGGGCGGCGTCGGCCGGGAGGAATTGCCGAGCTTGGGCGAGGGTGCCCACTGGCAGGATGCGGGTGGAGCCAGAAGCCTTGCCGCTTGCCGACGCCCCATACCCCGCCACCGAAACCCTCACCTCGTACCAGCCCAGCGGCCGCCAGAGGAAGGGCTGGGTAATTTGCACGGCGTGGATACGGTCGAGGCGGATGCTTTGGCGGCGGCAGTCTGCCAGACCGTAGGTGATGTTGAGGACCTCGCCGTCGGTGCGGGCGGTGTAGCGCCAGGAAGAATCGAGCACGTTCCATGCGTTGGGTATCGCGCCGACGAGGATAGGCAGCGCGGTCGACAGCGGTAGCCGGGTGACCACGACGACGATGAGGAAGCCGACGAGGAAAAGCGTGGAGGCGCGCAGCGCGGCTGCCATAAGGGAGCGCGCGATCGGGATTTCGGGCACGAGGGTCGGTTCTTCGGCCGGTTCGGCGGGTGTGTGGGCGCCGGTCGCGTCGACGGCGGTTGCGTCGATGTCAGTGTCGGTGGCGGCCGGTGTGGGAGCGCCGTGAACGCGGGCGAGGATATCCTCGCGCAGGGCTTCGGCGTCGGCCTTTTTGAGGTAGGCGATTTCGATGACGGATGATTGGCCGCCGGCGGTTTCCACGCGCACGGCCGCTAGCCGGAAAAGGCGTGCGATGACGGGTTCGACGACGTCGACGGCCTGGGTGCGGTCATAGCGCGCGGTGCGTAATTGGGTGGAAAAGAGTCCGCGGCGCAGGGAGAGCTCGTCCCCGCCGAGCTGGTAGCCCATGCGGCGCCACCACAGGCCAGAGGCGAGCCACACGACCGCGCAGACCGCGACGAACCCGGCGAGCGCAAGGGCGGTATCGCGCAGGGCCTCACCGCGGTGCTCGCCAGTGATGAAGGCGAAGATATCGCGCAGGGCCTCCAGGTTGACGTTGAGAGCGAAGGCCGCGATGAGAGCCAGGATCACTGACCATAGGCGCAGCAGCGGGGTGAGACGATGGACGCGGCGGAAGCTTGGTTGGGTGCTGGACTGGTCGCTCATAGGCCGCTCATCCGTTCGCGGGCTTGGTGGGCAAGGCGGGTGCGGAGGGCGTCGGCAAGCGGGGCTTCTAGGCCCTTGATGGTGGCGTCCGTGCTGACCGAGGCCGTGTGGAGCTGCAGCTTTTTCAGCCCGAGGGCGCGGTCGATGGGCCCGGAGGTCACGTCGACGAATTGGATACGACCGTAAGGCACCACGGTAAAGGAATGCCAGAGCTTGCCGCGAGTGATAAGCAGCTCATCGTCGGTTTCGAGCCAGCCCATGTTGCGCACCTGGGCGGGGATGAGCCAGAGCAGCCAGAAGAAAAGGGCGACGAAAAGCCCGGCCGCCCAGTAGAACCACGGGGTCCACCAGAAACCTGCCGCACCAGCGGCCGCGGCGAGGACAATCATCCAGCTCAGGTGGTGAATATAGCGCGAGGTCACCAGGCGTGGCGAGACGGGATTCATTTCTTCGCTCATAGTTATTGACAGTATCAATCGGGCCATACCCTTGCGCCACTTATCGGTAATCGATATTATCGAATTACGACAACATCGAGAGTCGATAAACAATCGGCGGAAAGGATTGTCATGACCACCCCACAACCCACCTCCAAGGCCGAGCGCCGCGAAATTAACACAGCGGCCACCATCAGCCTCTTTACCATCGTCATCCTGGGCCCCACCTATCTGCGCGACCTTGCCACCGGACGCTTTTCCACCGCACTGAGCGCAGCCATCCCAGAAGGCCTAAGCAAACACAACCTCGACGGCGGACCATTCTGGATGCTCACCGCAGCGCTCGTCGTTAAAATTGCGGCTATCTTGATCATCGCGTTCTTTACCTACCGTCTGGTCAAGCCCATGCTTCGCGGGCAGGTCTTCACTACGAAAAATATTCGCTTCCTCAATGGAATGACCATCGGAATCCTAATCTGGTTTATCGGACGCTTCCCGCTCGAAGGTATGGGCAACAACTGGGCCTCTTCACAGCTAGGGATCGACTGGTGGTCCAGCCAGAGCGGAACGTCATTTGGCGAGCTCGCGCTGCTTTACCTCTTTGCCTGCGCCCTACAACTCTTCTCAGCCGCCATCAAGCGCGGCTGCAAGCTAGAAGAGGAGGTCGAAGGACTTGTCTGAGCCACAAGGGCCCCAGGTAGTCTGCCACCTCGACCGAATAATGGAAGAGCGCGGCATAACCGGAGCGGCGCTCGCTAAAGAAGTAGGCATCACCCCAGTTAACCTCTCCGTACTGAAGAATAATCGCGCCAAAGCCGTACGCTTTAGCACTCTCGCGGCGCTGTGTGCGGCGCTGGACTGCCAGCCGGGAGATATCTTCGGCGTCGAATAGCAACCCTTGCCAGGGCGTTGGGTTTATGCAATACTTTGACTCATGTCCCCAAAGAAGAAGCCCTCCGCACCCATTTATAACCGGGTACGCGTGCTGCGCGCCGAGCGGGACATGTCGCGCGCGCAGCTGGCTGAGGCCATCGACGTCAATCCCCAGACCGTCGGAGCCCTCGAGCGCGGGGACCACTCCCCCAGCCTGGACCTAGCCTTTCGCGTCTGCGAAGTCTTTGACCTTCCGGTGGAGGCTATCTTTTCCCGCCAGGAATTTGCCCCTATGTCCACTGAAATCTATAGGAAGAATTCCTAATGGCTACCACAATTCCCGCCTCTGTTTCCCGCCGCAAGCGCTTGATCCTAGCCGGCGATATTTTTCTCGGCCTGGCCATCGTGGCGGCGGCCCTGCACTTTTTCGCGCTTGGCTTGTCTAATCTGCTGTGGCCGATAGCCGGCATTGCGGCGACCACGTGCACCACGTGGCTGCGCCAGTCCATTCGGCACCTCGACGTTCCCACTACGGAGATGGATGAGTACGAGCTGCGTCTGCATACCGACGCCCGCGACAAAGGCCTGAAAACCGCATTGGCCACGGCCATAGTGCTCTTCCTCGTCGCCGGCGCCACCGCATTTGGTCTGCGCTTCTCCGGCGCGGAGCAGGTTGCGGTGGAGGAAGCGACCTCGGGGGCCAATATCGCCATCTTCTTTGCCAAGCTCATCTATATCCAGCTGCTGTGGATTCCGTTTGCGGTAGCCAAGGAATTGGCCAATAAGCTCAACGCGGACGAGCTGCGCAGCGGCGGCAACTAGCGGAAGTCACGGGAGCCGCGGGAGAGGAATTCGCCAAAGTCCAACGGCTCGAGCTTATCTGCGACCACGCTGACCGCGCCGGTGGCATTTTGTACGATGCCGCGGATGATCATTGCCCGGGCGGTGCGGGCCAGAACTTTGTGCCGCGACCACAATCCGGGTGAGACCATCACGTTCATCAGGCCGGTTTCATCCTCCACACCCAAAAAGGTCAGGCCAGATGCGGTACGCGGGCGCTGGCGGTGGGTAATAATGCCGGCAATGCGCACGCGGGTGCCATCGGGGACATGGGGGAGCTGGGAGGCAGGGAGGACGTCGGCAAGCGAGGCACGCACCAGCTCCATCGGCTGCTGGTTATGGGTCACGCCGGTGGAAGCGACGTCGGTAGCCATAAGCTCGAAGGCGGACATACCGGGCAGGTGCGGTGCAGCCAGCGCGGAAGTGCCAGGCAGCATGCCTTCGCGCTCGGTGGCGGCAACGCCGGCCTGCCACAGCGCTTGCCGACGATCCAACCCCAGACACTCCAGCGCCCCGGCCGTAGCCAGCGCTTCCACCTGCTCCACGCTGAGATCCGCCCGGCGCGAAAGATCGGACACGCTAGCAAAAGGCGCAGCCGCCTCCACGCGCTCGGCAGCGGACTCCCCCAGCCCCTTGATGAGGTTAAGACCCAAGCGAATCTCGGCCAAGCCCGTCGCGCGGGCCTGGGCGCCGGAGTCATTAATGCTTACCGGCAGCACCCGCACGCCGTGGCGCCGAGCATCCTGGATGAGCGACTGCGGGGAATAGAACCCCATCGGCTGCGCGCGCAGCAACCCCACGCAGAATTCCGCCGGGTAGTGGTACTTAAACCACGCGGAAAAATACACCAGCGAGGCAAAGGACTGCGAGTGGGATTCCGGGAAGCCATAGGCGGCGAAGGCCACGATTTTTGCCCAAAGCTTATCCGCTACCTCACCCTCAATACCGTTGGTCTCGCGCAGGCCGGCAAAGAAGTGGCTGCGCAGCGCGGCCATCTTTTCCGGGGAGCGCTTCGAGCCCATGGCGCGGCGCAGGTCATCGGCCTCGGCGCCGGAAAAACCGGCGGCGTCGACCGCGATCTGCATCAACTGCTCCTGGAAGAGCGGGATGCCTAACGTCTTGCCCAGGGATTTTTCCAGCACCGGATGGTCATAGGTCACCTCCTCAAGGCCATCGCGGCGGCGCAGGTAGGGGTGCACGGACCCGCCTTGGATAGGGCCGGGGCGAATGAGCGCGACCTCGACCACCAGGTCAAAGAAGCGGCGCGGCTTCAGGCGCGGCAGCGTGGCTAGCTGCGCACGGGATTCCACCTGGAAGACGCCCACCGCATCGGCGCGGCAGAGCATGTCATAAACTTCCGGCTCGGCAAGGTCGAGCTCCCACAGGTGCACCTCGCGGCCGGTGGTGGCGCGCACGGCATCAATCATGTGGTGCAGCGCCTCCAGCATGCCCAGGCCCAAAAGATCGAATTTCACCAGGCCGGCGGCCGCGCAATCGTCCTTATCCCACTGGAGTACGGAACGATTGTCCATGCGCGCCCATTCCATAGGAACGACGTCCGCAATGGGCCGATCACACAGCACCATGCCGCCGGAGTGGATGCCCAGGTGGCGGGGCTGGCCGAGGAATTGCTCGGCTAAAGAGGAGACGTCGGCAGGCGGCTCAGAGGCACCTTTCGACCACGCATCGGCCGAGCCCTGCGGGTAGCCCAACGCGCGGGCGGCATCGCGGGTCGCTCCCTTGCGGCGATAGGTAATGACATTGGCCACCTGCGCGGCGCGATCGCGGCCGTGGGTGCGGTAGACATACTGGATGACTTCCTCGCGGCGGCCGGACTCGATGTCGATATCAATATCGGGCGGGCCATCACGGTCTGGGGAGAGAAAACGCTCGAAAAGCAGCTGCGCAGAGATGGGCTCCGCATTGGTAATGCCCAGCGCAAAGCACACCGCGGAGTTGGCGGCCGAGCCGCGACCTTGGCACAGAATATTCTCGCGGCGGCAAAAATCCACTAGGTCGCACACGATCAGGAAGTAGCCGGGGAAGCCCAGCTGCTTGATGACGCCCAGCTCATGCCGAATCTGTTTCCTTGCCGCCTGCCTAATCTCGGCCGGGCGCGAAGCATAGCGGTCCTTGGCGCGGCGCCAGACCTCGTGCTCCAGCCAGCTCATTTCGGTGTACCCCTCCGGCACCGGAAAATGCGGCAGGTTGGGCGCGAGAGCGTCCCAGGTAAAGGAGCACTCGCGGGCGAGCGCCACGGTTGCGGCGATGAGCTCCGGCCGATCCGGCAAGAGTTGCGCCATCTGCTCGCCGGATCGCAGCCAGCCTGCACCCATGGGGTGGGCGTGCGGCGCGGCGGCCGCGAGGGATTCGCGCCGGGCCAAGGCACGCTTGGCGGCGGCGAGCCGAGCTTGGTCGCGGGTCGCCGCCGCGGGTCGTGCGGTTGCGATGGCCCGCAGGTTATTGTATTTATCGAGGAAACGGTGCTGATCCGCATCCTCGGGGGACATGCTGCACGAATATTCGAGAACTATGCTGTCTATTTTTATTCTTTCGAGCAAGTTATCGATTTCTGCTAGCACCTCCGGGCCCACCAGAAAGAAGCACTCCCCTTCCAGTTCGCGCGCCACCTCATCCAAGGGCGGATAAGCCACGCGATCCTTCTCCCCGGCTTCCATCCGGGCGAGCGCGATGAGGCGCGACAGGCGGCGATAGCCCTCCGGGGTACGCGCCAGCACGGTCACCGAACCCTCCGCGAGCGATAGCTCCGCACCATATACAGCCGGAAGGCCTGCTTTAGCAGCAGCTTCGGCGAATTTCATGAGTCCATAAAAACCATCGCGGTCCACGATGGCCAGCCCCTCAAGCCCCAACTCCACAGCCCGGGCCACCAGTTCCTCCGGCTCGGCGGCGCCATCAAGAAAACTATAGGAACTTACCGCATGCAGCTCCGCAAAGGGCACGGCGGAGTGACCGCGCTGGACAGGAACCGTTGGTCCGTGAAGGTGATCCACCGGCACGGGCGCAGCAGATTCACGGCCGGAGAGGATACGCTCCACCCGCGACCACGACAGTGCCCTTCCGCCATTAAATTCCACTCCAGACAGCGTAGTATCGAATCATTGTTCTAGCCAATCCGGTGGGACGTGATGCCCGCAATAGACAAAGCGGTTCGCTGATTGCTAAGTTGCTAAACAAGCAAATTATTTCAACTCCTACAAGAAGGGGATTCCCCATGCAGATCCGTCGCGTAGTGGCTTCTACCGCCGCCGTAACCATCGCTGCCACCAGCCTGGTGGCATGCTCTTCCGACTCCGATGACTCCAAGACCATCAAAGTCGGCACCACCGATGACGCAAAGAAGGCTTGGGTAGCGTTCGAGCAGGAAGCAAAGAACGCAGGCTATGACATCGATATCCAGCCTTTCGCGGATTACAACACCCCGAACCAGGCTCTGGACCAGGGTGAGCTGGACACCAATAACTTCCAGCACCTGAAGTTCTTGGCGGAGTATAACCACGGCAACGGCACCAACCTGGTGCCTATCGTGGCTACCGAGATCGTGCCGCTGGCACTGTTCTGGAAGGACCACGACTCCCTCGACGGCATCGAGGGCGAAGAAGTCGCCATCCCGAATGACTCCACCAACCAGGCTCGCGCCATCAACGTGCTGGTTCAGGCAGGCCTTCTCACCCTGAAGGACAAGGACAACCTGGAGCCCACCCCGCTGGACATCGATGAGAAGAAGTCCAAGGTCAAGGTCACCCCGGTAGACGCGGCACAGACCACGTCCGCACACGGCGAGGGCACCCCGGCGATTATCAATAACTCCTTCCTGGAGCGCGCCGGCATCGACCCAGCCACCGCCATCTTCCAGGACGATCCGAGCTCTGAAGAGGCAGAGCCGTACATCAACGTCTTCGCCGTTCGCGAGGAAGATGCCGATAACGAGGACATCAAGAAGCTCGCCGAGCTATGGCACAGCGACGCCGTCCAGGAGGGCGTCGACGAAGACTCTGCCGGCACCTCCGTCGAGGTGGAGCGCAGCCAGGAGGATCTGCAGAAGATCCTGGATAAGCTCGAAGCAGATCTGGACTAATCACCCTTGCTTTTACCCCGCCGGAGCCCCCGGCGGGGTTTGGCACTTTCCTAGCTAAGGACGCAAACACGTGGCAGATTCCACTCAACGCGGCACCCGCATCGAGTTCCGCGAGATCACCAAAGTCTTTAAACAGAAAAAGGCACGAGTCAAGGCCCTCGACAATGTCTCCATGACCATCGAGCCCGGCGAAATCGTCGGCATCATTGGCTATTCCGGCGCCGGCAAGTCCACCCTCGTGCGCATGATCAACGGCCTGGACACCCCGTCCGCCGGCGAGCTGTTGCTCGACGAGACCAATATCGTTGGCATGTCCGAGAAGAAGCTGCGCGGCATTCGTCGCAATATCGGCATGATCTTCCAGCAGTTCAACCTGATGAACTCGCGCACCGCGGCCGGCAATATTGAATACCCGCTGCAGCTGCAGGGCGTCAGCAAGCAGGAGCGCGCCCAGCGCGTGCAAGAGCTGCTGGACTTCGTCGGCCTGGGAGACAAGGGCAAGAGCTACCCGGAGCAGCTCTCCGGCGGCCAGAAGCAGCGCGTTGGCATTGCCCGTGCGCTGGCCACCAACCCTTCGCTGCTGCTTGCCGACGAAGCCACTTCCGCCCTCGACCCCACCACCACGCAGGAAGTCCTCGACCTGCTGCGCCGGGTGAACAAGGAATTCGGCATCACCATCGTCGTTATTACCCACGAGATGGAAGTCGTACGCTCCATCGCCGATAAGGTCGCCGTGATGGAAAACGGCCGCGTAGTAGAACAAGGCAGCGTCTACGAAGTCTTCTCCAACCCGCAGACCTCCGTGGCCGCCAAGTTCGTGGCCACCTCGCTGCGCAACGAACCCGACGTCGTCGAAACCGACGACCTGCTCGCGCACGAAGGCCGCCTGTTTACCATCAACCTCACCGAGGAATCTGGCTTCTTCACCGCCGCCGCTCGGCTCAAGGAAGCCGGCGTGTCCATCGCCGTCGTGCACGGCGGTATCACCACGTTGCAGCAGCATTCCTTTGGCAAACTGACCGTGCGACTCAGCGGCGATAATAACGCCATCGAAGAGTTCTACCGCACGCTTTCTACCACCACCCAGATTGAGGAGATTGCACGATGACCGTCACCAACCTCGCCCAAGCCAACTGGGATCGCCTTGGCCCCTCGCTCGCCGACGCCATCGTCGACACCCTCATCATGGTCTCGACCACCCTCATCGTCTCCGGCATCCTCGGCCTTGGCCTAGGCATGCTGCTCTACACCACCCGCGCGGGCGGCATCCTGCAAAACCGGTTTGTCTACGTCATTGTTAACCTGCTGGTGAACTTCGTCCGCCCCATCCCCTTCATCATTTTGCTGGCCTTTGCCCAGCCACTGACCGTCGCCGTAATGGGAGGTTCCATCGGCCGCGGCCCAGCGACCTTCGTCATGGTCATCGCCGCGACCTTCTCCGTGGCCCGCGTGGTGGAGCAAAACCTCGTGGCTATCGATCCCGGTGTTATCGAGGCCGCCCGCTCCATGGGCGCCTCGCCGTGGAAGATCATTACCTCCGTCATCGTTCCGGAGGCCCTCGGCCCGCTGATTCTGGGCTACACCTTCTTGTTCATCGCCATCGTGGATATGTCCGCTATGGCCGGCTACGTCGGCGGCGGCGGCTTGGGCGACTTCGCCATCGTCTACGGCTACCGCGCCTTCGAGTGGGAAGTCACCGTCGTGGCTACGCTCATCATCATCGTGCTGGTGCAGGCCGCCCAGTTCCTGGGCAACTGGCTTTCTTCCAAGGTCATGCGCCGCTAGCCCCCGCTTGCCGACGCCGCCCCCGCCCCGCGCAGCCTACTCCGCGACCGGCTCCACGCCGGTCGCTACGATGGCTTGGCCTTTCTTCGGCGCATCGCCGCACGAGGAGACCACGCCTTCTACCTCGCGCTCCTCGAGCGCCACACGCCAGCGCCGGCCGTCAGCGTGGCTGACCTCGCCGCCGTCGGTGGCGGTGAGCTGGCCATAGGAGAGGTCCTCGCCGGCGTCGATAAGCGAGCGGGCCACCGCCAACTCCGCCACCTGGCCGCGCGGGCCGAAAATACCGCGCCCGCGATTTACTGGGTAGAAATACTTCCCCTTCGCCGCCGCCGCAATCATCTGCGCGGCGGCTTCTTTATTCATGCGTCCAAAGGAATAGGACCATGGCATGAGCATGACCGACGGCGCGAATCGGTGCCCCTTCGTGTGCGAGGTCTCCCACACCATATCCGGATAATCCGCCACCAGCTCTGCGGCCAGCGGCCGGCCCTTGACCGCACAGCACGTATCGCGCTTCGCATGCGTGCACACCAGCACCAGCGGCGTATCCAAAGCGCCACCCCCATTGCGGCCAGGCCCGGTCAGGTCCAGATCGAGGATCTTCTCCGGGCCCGTCAGCAGCACGAGTTCCATCACGCCCTGCTCGGCCCACACCAGGTAACAACGGTGCATCTTGCCTACTTGGCGGCCATCGCGGCCCGGCCGGCGAATAAGCTGCAGCCCTGCCATACCCTTCAGCTTGGCCTTGAGCTGCGCTGTGAGCTCCGGCCCAAAGGTATCGCCGTCGAGCACGTCTCGCGACCATCCGCCCGGCCACTCGAAAAGCACATAGACGGATTCCTTCTTCGCCGTGCCTGGCAGCGGCTCTACCTGGATATCTGAACAGAACTCGGTCATATACCTAAGCCTAACCTTTCTGCTTTTCAGCTCACCCCCTTGGCAACCCCTTGGCAACAATTCGGCCACGAAGTACCCCCTCAGCTATACAGTTCACGGCCGAAAATATAACCTAGGGGACATGTTGAAAGTCCGTCTCGCCGCAACGCTTCTCGTCGCAGCTTTCCTCAGCGGCTGCGCTGCCCACGAGACGGACCGCACCACCATGGCCGCGTCTGCGGATAACTCCCAGATCAATCCGCTAGGCCAGGCCAATATGGAGATGAAAACCCTCCGGCCGCAGGCGCCCTCCGAACTCACGGTGACCGACGTGCGCATCGGCCGGCACGAGGGGTTTGAGCGCGTCGTCTTCGAGCTTGATGGCGGCGGCGCTCCCGGCTGGTTCGTGGATTACGCCGACACGCCCACACAGCAGGGTTCCGGCAAGGCCATTGACCACTCCGGTAAGACCGCACTCAATGTCAATATCGACGGCGTGGTCTATCCCTTCGAGGCCGGCAAGGACGATCCCCGCATCGGCGTGGTGGATGCCCCTACGGAAGGAATTGTCACCCAAGTGGTCAATGGCGGCACCTACGAGGGCCGCTGCCAATTTGTCATCGGCATGACCTCTCGCAAGCCTTATTCCGTGCAGGTGCTCGATAACCCCACCCGTCTCGTAGTCGATATTCGCGATTAATAGGTCGCCTCAACCCGCCAACGGCCGCCGGACCATACCAAGAGCCAGGCCCGTTGATGCTCTTCGTGCTCGGCTTGGCCCACCACCTGCAGGCGCGCTACGTGCTGTGGAGTATCGGTCCACCACTGCGTATCCACCGGCCAGGGTCCGGCCCAGCCCAGCACGCGGAAGCGGTTCGCACCCCAGCCCAAGGCCACCGGCACACTGGAGAGGAGGGCTTCGGCAGTAACAAAGACGGGGCGCTCGGCGGCGTCGATAAGCCGAATGCGCGCGGCCGGATGATTCGGACCACCGCCCAGCCGTGCAGGCAGGGGCGCGGGAATGCGGCCGGGCCACTCGCCCTGCGGCGGTGCGTCACGCTGCTCGCCATAGGGCACGTACTCGATGCGCTCGGCCACCCCACGGCCGCCCACCGCCCGCGGCTGCAGCACACGATCCACCCCCAGCTGCGATTGCACGCGGGCGATCACGCGCTTGACCTGCTCCTGCGAGCCTTCCCCGCCCCAGAGACCGGTAGTGGACGGGGCGGCAACCTCCACCGGCTCCAGCGCCAGGCGGCGAATGGCTGCGCCCTCACCAGTAGCGCGCGTGAGCCAGCCATCGAGCTGCCAGCGCACGCGGTCCGCGGTAGCCTGCTCCGTCAGCGCTTCCTGCGTGCGCCACACCCGCGCCAGCTCCTCACCGGTGCCAAACTCCGCCACCACGCGCAGCCGCAGGCACACCTTGCCGGCCGCTTCCAAGCGGGCATGCAGCTGGGCCGCGAGTTGGCGGGCCGCGAAGGCCGCCGCGTCCACGCGCTCGATGCGCTCTTCCATTTCCACCGCCAGATCCGGGCGCGCCAACTCTGGGGCCACGCGCCTATCCGCACGGGCCTGGGCCAGTTCGTGGGCACGCCGGCCCGGCTCACCAAACCGGGTAGCTACCTGCTTAAACGACAGCGCGGCTAAGTCGCCCAGGCGTCGCACACCCAGCTTATCCAGCTGTGCGATAAACCCAGCCTCAAAGCCCAAGGCCTCATCGGCCGCCAGCACGCCTATGGGCTGGGTGGCCAAAAACTCTCGCGAGCCACCCTCCGGTACCACTGCTCCCACGCCGCGGTGCCGGGCCGCGATGACGGCCGTGGCAATCTCATCGGCGACGCCGAGGGTGGAGTCGAAGCCGGCGTACGAAGAGGCGTCGACAAGCATCTCTAGTGCTTTCTCCCCGTGGTAGCGCAGCGCCGCACCCGCATCCACAATCGCCAGGCCCGGGCGCAGCACCTCCACCGAGGACGCCACCGCATCTAAGCCGGCTGCAACCTCCGCAAACGCCGCGCCATCCCGGTCCGGATTGGCCTCCACCACTGCGGCCTCGGGGCACAGCGCTTGGGCCTGACGCAGGCGCATCCCCCGCCGCACACCCGCCCGGCGCGCCTTCCTATCGCACACCGCCACCGCGTGATTGCGCGCAATAACCATAGGGCCCTGCCCGCCGGCGGCCTGGATGGGCCAATCCGGAAACCACACGGCCGCTACCCTCATACGACCTCCAACCGGCGACGCTCACCCACCGTGAGCACCCCGTGCGAGGCACCCTGCTTCGAGGTCACCTCCACGTCCATGTCCACTCCGCGAATACGCCCGCTGCCCTTGCCGACGCCCCGATAGGCACTCACCCGCGCCCCTATCCCCACCGCCGTGCCGGGCAGGCGCGTGCCCACCGTAAGCACGGCCGCGCGCCCGCCGCGCACCTTCGCCAGCACCGGCCGCGCCTTGGTAGGGCTCACCTCGCCGGGCGGCCCATGGTGGACAACAAGGTCTAGCCCTTCCGCCAATACTCCCGCCACCATCCAGGATTCCAAGCCCGGATCCGGCACGGTTACCACGCGTTCGATAGCACCCTCCTCGGCCACTTGTGCGAGTAGCAAATCCGGCCACCCCACCACTCCCACATACCCGCCGCGGGCGGTGAGATGACAGATAAGCTCCACCACCAGCGCCGGGCAGTTCACACAGTGCACCACCTGCCGGCGCGCCAGCCCACCTGCGGGAAGCAAGCGCGCCAGGCCAGGGAGCGTATCTACCAGCTCTTCTTCCGGGCCGCGCTCCATAGCGCGCATGCGGGTACGCAGCATCGCCACGCGGTCCGACCTACTTAGCCCGGCCACCGCTTTCTCTAGGCGAACGCTCGTTTGACTCACCCGAATAGTATGAACCCTCACCCGGACACATGCAAGTGTATGTTCGAATGGTAGCCTTAGCGGCATGAACTTCAACGCTGCCTACGGCGCCATGCGCGAGCACACCACCCCCATCCCCACTCCGCCATGGGTGCGCTTGGGCTCGTCCATCCTCATCGGTGCGGCCGTGGCACTCTTGGCAAGCCGCGCGCATATCTTTGCCGCACTGGTTGGGGCGCTCGTATGCCTCGTGGCGGCCTTCGTCCTCGTCTTTGCCCACCCCTACCGCCGTGCGATGCGCGCTTATGCCGACAAGCGCAATGTCGCTCTAGTTCCTACCATCGCACAGCTCGTGCCACTGATGATTCTGTGGCTTATGGTGATGCTCGCGCCCATCGTGTCCCTGCCCGCGTGGGGCGTCGGGCTGGTGTGGCTAATGGTCTTTGGGCTGAGCTTTTTCGTCTTCCCCCATGTGGATGGCACGCGCCGGCTCGCGTTTGCCTAATCTAAACGACACTTTTCGGGGTTATCCACAGCTTTTTCGGCCCACGGCGGGTATGCAGGGCGGGTTATCCACAGAATTGACCGTAGCGGTTGCGCCGGCCGTGCGCCGGTGTAGGTGCGCGCCGTAGCGTTGCAGGCATGAACGCACTCGAGACCTACCTCACCGCCTTGGGCCCTGGCATGGACATCATCGCCGGGTGCCAAGGCATGTCCGGGTCCGAGCTCATGGACCGCGGCGCGCCCGATGCCATCGCCGCCGATCTGCTGCTTTTGTGCGAAAGCTACTTCGGCCGCACCAAATTTACGCGCCTGCAGCACCGCGCTATTGCCGACGCCCGCCGCAACACCCACTCCATCGCCACCCTTGCTGCCCTAGAACGCATTGTTAACCGCGCGCCCAGCAAGAAGCAGGCCTGGCAGCTGCGCGCAGAATGCTGCGCGATGACCGGCTCGATGAGCCACATCCTTAAACACGCCCGCCGGCGCCTGCGGGAGATGAAAGACGACACCGTAACCCCAGGCGTGCGCACTTACCGACGCCCCAATGATTACTGGACGCTTGCTATCACCGGAACCTCTAGTTTCATCGCGGATCTCAACGCCGCCCTGGCCGCGACCGGAAAGCAATCGCTCGAGGCGGTAGAAAAGATCTTCTTTGACCAAGCTGCGGCCGCGCGGGCAGAAGTGGTGACCAATGCCATCGTGCCGTTAGACAAATTCATCCGCATCCGCGACGGCCGCGGCGATGATATCGAGCTCGATCTGACCAACGGTGCCACCATCACCGGCACCGAATATCTGCGCCGCGTGCTCAACGACGTCGGCTTTGCTGGCGACAAAGAAACCGGCTACGTCACGCTCGTGCACCCCGAGGAAGGTCCGGTTAATCTCTACCGCACGGCGCGCGTGGCCAATGACAAGCAGCGCATTATGGCCGCTGCAGAAAATCCACGCTGCGCCTGGCCGGGCTGTAACCAGCCGGCCGACCTCTCCCAAGTCCACCACCTCAAGGCGTGGAGCAATGGCGGGGAAACGAATATGAAAAACCTGGTCATGTGCTGCGCTTACCATAATGGTGTCAACGACGATGACCCCAACGCCCCACCTCGGCGCGGCCGCCTCGAGCGGGTGGGCGGGCGCATTGTGTGGCGGCCACCGTTTACCCCGCGCGAGTAAGTGCCGGCGCCAAAACGAGCGAAAAGGCGCTCAGCACTAGACTGAGCGCCTTCTACGCATGCCGTTTTACTCCCACTCGATGGTTCCTGGTGGCTTGGAGGTGCAGTCCAAGACCACGCGGTTGACGTCCTTCACCTCGTTGGTGATGCGGGTGGAGATCTTCTCCAGCACCTCGTACGGCAGGCGGGTCCAGTCCGCGGTCATGGCGTCCTCCGAGGACACTGGGCGCAGCACAATCGGGTGGCCATAGGTGCGGCCGTCGCCCTGCACGCCAACGGAGCGGACATCAGCCAGCAGCACTACCGGGCACTGCCAAATTTGGTCATCCAGGCCGGCATTGGTCAGCTCGGTGCGAGCAATAAGGTCTGCCTCGCGTAGCGTCTCCAAGCGCTCCTCGGTTACCTCACCGATGATGCGGATACCCAAGCCCGGGCCAGGGAATGGCTGGCGGCTAACGATCTCTTCTGGCAAGCCCAGCTCGCGGCCGACGGCGCGAACCTCGTCTTTAAACAGCAGGCGCAGCGGCTCGACCAGCTTGAACTCCACGTCATCTGGCAGACCGCCGACATTGTGGTGAGACTTAATATTCGCCGTGCCATCGCCGCCGCCAGACTCGACAACGTCCGGGTACAGAGTGCCTTGGACGAGGTAGTCGATGGTGGAGCCTGCGGGGGCGTCGTCAAGCACGCCTGCAACCGCGCGCTCAAAGGAACGGATAAACTCCGCGCCGATGGCCTTGCGCTTGGCTTCTGGGTCGCTAACGCCTGCCAGCTTTTCCAGGAAGGCGGCGCGCTCATCCGCAGTCACCAGCTTCGCGCCGGTGGAGGCAACGAAGTCCTTTTCTACCTGCTCGCGCTCGCCGGCACGCAGCAAGCCGTGGTCAACAAAGACACAGGTGAGGCGATCACCAATGGCACGCTGCACCAGTGCGGCCGCCACAGCGGAATCTACACCGCCGGACAGACCACAAATAGCGCGGCCTTCCTCGCCCACCTGCGCGCGGACATCCGCGATGAGCTGCTCGGCGATATTATCGGCCGTCCAATTCTGCTCTAGGCCAGCGATCTCGGTAAGGAAACGGGTAAGCACCTCTTGGCCGTGCGGCGAGTGGAGCACCTCAGGGTGGTACTGCACGCCGGCCATCTGCTTGGCTGGGCACTCCATAGCGGCAACGGGAGCACCGGCCGAAGTAGCAGTAACCTCAAAGCCTTCGGGAGCGGCAGATACGGCATCGCCGTGGGACATCCACACTTTGTGGGTAGCCTCCAGGCCTTCGTGAAGTACACCGCCCTTAACATTCATATCGGTACGGCCGTACTCACGCTCGCCGGTGGAAGAGACAGTGCCACCAAGCGCATGGTTCATGGCCTGGAAGCCGTAGCAAATGCCGAAAACCGGAATGCCGAGCTCAAGTAGCTCCGGCTTGAGGGCCGGGGCGCCATCGGCATATACGGAAGAAGGTCCACCCGACAAAATGAGAGCGGCTGGATCCTTTGCTTTAATTTCCTCTACAGAAGCGGAGTTGGGGACAACCTCGGAGTAAATCTTGGCCTCGCGCACGCGACGGGCAATAAGCTGCGCGTACTGAGCGCCAAAGTCCACAACGAGGACGGGGCGCGGGGTAGTATTTGGCTTAGTCACGCCCCATAGTCTAACCCACTAAACTGATAGCTTATGAAGCGCTTGACTATTGTGCTCGCCGCGGGGCTGTTGTTGTGCGGTTGTGACGCCACCCCAACTACGGCCGAGGTGGCGTCTGCGCTGGATGAACAAGGCCCGCAACAGGTGACGCTTCCGGCCGCGGAAGTCTTTGGAAGCGAGTGGGATGAGTGGGTTCCATTGTGCGGCACGCAGCAGGCAGAGCGCGTGGGGCATCCAGAAGTAGCGCAAAATTCGGTGGTTCTACGCGCGAGCGGCGAAGAAAAGGTTGTAGAGCTCAATCCCTCGGGAGTACGCGTGTGCCCAGTCCACAACGCAGGGCAATGGCGGCCGATGACGGGCAAGACCACGTGGAGGCGCGAAGGCGGCTGGCAATTGGTTTCCTAACCACTCTCCTACCTCGCCACCTGGCATCTGTTCAGCGGCGAAGGAAGCAATAGGGCAAAGAAACGCGGCTGCGCCAAGAAGGCACAGCCGCGTCGGGGACTCTCGCGCGGATTAGTAGCGAACGGCGAGTTCGACCTTCTGGAAGGACTTCAGGTCGGTGTAGCCACACTTGGCCATGGAACGGCGCAGCGCGCCGACCAGGTTGGTACGGCCGAAGGGCTCGCTGGAGGGACCGTGCAGCACGGTTTCCAGCGACGGGGCGGCCGACTCTTCGGCGGCTTCGGCCGGGGTACCGGTGGTGAGGAAATCGACGTCCAAGTCGGTATCGGCCCCGGAGAACTGGACGAAGCCGCGTGGGAAACGCGGGTGGCCGGCCGTGGCGGGCCAGTACCAGCCCTTGCCGCCGGCCTCGCGGGCCTGGGCAAGCAGTGGGCCGAGAGCAACACCGTCAGCGCCGCAGGCAAAAGCCTTGGCAATATTGCCGGAGTTTTCAAACTCGGTATCGGCGATGATGTGGACATAGCGGCCGCCGGTCTCGTCGAGGTAGTCGCGGCGGGCTGCGGCGGCGTCGGCAATCGCGGTGCCCATGGCCGAGTCGATGCCCACGGTCTCGGCGTTGGTGGTCACACCCGCGCCTACGATGACGCCGGCCGCGCCGGTGCGCATCAGGTGTAGCGCGGTGGTGTAGTCGGTGACTCCGCCGGCAATGACGGGAACGTCAAGGGAGCCAATGAACTCCTTGAGGTTCAGCGGCTCACCACCGGTAGCCACGTGCTCGGCCGAGACCAGGGTGCCCTGGATAAACAGCAACTCGGCACCGGCCGCGATGACCTTCGGGGCCATCTCGCGAGCATTTTGCGGAGAAACGCGCACAGCAACGGTAACTCCGGAGTCGCGGACTTGGGAGATGCGCTCGGTAAGGAGGGCGTCGTCAAGCGGGGAGGCGTGCAACTCCTGGATGATGGAGTTATCGCCCGGCTGCGAGTAAATGCGGGCTAGGGCGCCCTCGAGGTCCTTGTGACGGCCCCACAGGCCCTCGGCATTAATGACGCCCAGGCCGCCTTGCTTGCCCATCTCGATGATGAACTCGGGGGTGGCGAGCGCATCAGTGGGGTGGGACACGAAGGGGATGTCGAAGGTATAGGCGTCGATGTGCCAGGTGGTGTCCACGTCCTTGGAGGAACGAGTGCGGCGCTGCGGCACGATGGATAGTTGCTCTAGATCGAAGGTACGGCGGGCCTCGCGGCCGATGCCGATTTCGGCGTATTCACGCATGATATTCCTAGCGGTAGTTTGGTGCTTCTGCGATTTGCTGCAGGTGGTGCGGGTGGGATTCCTTTAGGCCCGCGGCGGTGATTTGAACGAAGCGCTTGGTCTTCAGCTCGGCCAGGGTGGCGGAGCCGGTATAGCCCATCGAGGCGCGCAGACCGCCGATAATCTGGTGCACGATGGCATCGATATCGCCGCGGAAGGGCACGCGACCCTCGACGCCTTCCGGAACCAGCTTGTCCTCGCTGCGGACGTCGGCCTGGAAGTAGCGGTCCTTGGAATAGGAGCGCTTCTCGCCGGAAAGTCCGCGACCCTGCATGGCGCCCATGGAGCCCATGCCACGGTAGCGCTTGTACTGCTTGCCCTGGTAGACCACGATGTCGCCGGGGGCTTCGGTGGTACCGGCAAACATGGAGCCCAGCATGACGGTATCGGCGCCGGCCGCCAGGGCCTTGGCGACGTCGCCAGAGTACTGCATACCACCATCGCCGATAACCGGCACACCGGCCGGTCCAGCTACTGCGGCGGCCTCCATCAGGGCGGTAATCTGCGGCGCGCCCACGCCGGCGACGACGCGGGTGGTGCAAATGGAGCCCGGGCCGATGCCGACCTTGATGGCGTCGGCACCGGCATCGATCATTGCCTGTGCGGCCTCGCGGGTGGCGAGGTTACCGCCGATGACATCGACCTTGGAACCGAAATCCTTTTGCACGCGGGAGACCATTTCCAGCACGCGGTTGTTGTGGGCGTGGGCGGAGTCGACGACGAGGGCGTCCACGCCGGCGTCGACAAGCGCGGCGGCGCGCTGGTAGGACTCTTCCCCGGTACCGATGCCGGCCGCAACCAACAGGCGGCCGGCCGAGTCCTTGGACGCGTTGGGATACTGCTCGGTCTTGACAAAGTCCTTGACGGTAATCAGGCCGGTGAGCTTATTATCCGCATCGACGATGGGCAGCTTTTCCACCTTATTGGCCGAAAGCAGTTCGAGGGCTTCCTTCTTAGACACGCCCTCGCGCGCAACGACGAGAGGCATGGCCGTCATGACCTCGCTGACCTTGCGGTCAAAGTCAGGTTCGAAGCGCATATCGCGGTTGGTGCAAATGCCCACCAGGGTGCCATCCTCGTCTACCACCGGCAGGCCGGAGATGCGGAAGCGGGCGCACAACGCGTCTACTTCCCCGATGGTCATATCCGGGCGGGCGGTGATGGGGTCGGTGACCATGCCGGACTCGGAGCGCTTCACAATCTCTACCTGCTCGGCCTGGTCCTCGGTGGACAGGTTGCGGTGCAGCACGCCGATACCACCCTGGCGGGCCATGGCAATGGCCATGCGGGCCTCGGTCACGGTATCCATGGCGGCCGAGGCAAGCGGAACGCCGAGGCGGATATTGCGGGTAAATTGCGCGCCAGTATCGACCTCGGAGGGCACGATATTGGATTCGGCGGGCAAAAGGAGCACATCATCAAAGGTCAGGCCGCGCAGGGCTACCTTGTTCGGGTCATCTCCACCAGTATGAATACGGTTCTCGCTCATCGAGGTCTCTCCTTAACAGGTTTAGCGGCTAACCTAACTGTAGTGCGTTGCCGGCCGAAGACACCATTTGGGCAGGGGGTAAATTGCCTCGGGCGAGCAAGTTCAATAGGCTCGCAGGCGTGAACTTCTTCGCCAATATGCCCCGCGATCCTTTCGCCGACGACCCGAATGACCCCGCCTCCTTCTTGGAGGAGGACGAGCAGGTCATGCCGCTTACCGACGACGACCGGATCGCCATCATCCACGACCTCGCGCTGGTGCAGAAATTCGCCTCCATCCTCGGCCCACGCGGCATCGATGGCATCTTCTTCCTGTGCGAGGATTGCCAGGAGAACCACTTCTATGAGTGGGATATTATGGCCGCTAATATGCGCGCTACGCTCGAAGGGGAGCTAGCGCCCGTGCATGAGCCGGGCGCCGAGCCAGATCCCTCCCGCTACGTGCCTTGGGACTACGCCTTGGGCTACTTGGACGGCCTAGAGGGCCGCTAGTTTCTACTGCTGCTGGCCCAACTCGATGGTGGTCGTCGGCTCATCCTCAACGTTGGGATTGGGCTGCGGGTTTGGCTGCCCTTGTTCCGTGACCACCACGGTTTCGGTGGCGTACTGAGTTTCGGTCACGGTGACCTGCTCCGGTTGCTGTTCCGGTTGCGAAGCTTCTTCCGCCACGGTTTCGGTGGCAGTCTCCGTCACGGTGTGCGGGGTGGGCTTCGGGTGCGCAGAGCGCTTTCGATCCGCCTCGCGGTTGGCGGCGATGGCCTTTTCTTCTTTGCCTTCGGCCTCATCCAGCTTGGCGCGGGCATCCTTCATCAATTCGCGAGCGCCTTCAATATCGCCTTCGGCCGCGCGAGATTCCATCTCTTCCAGCGTGCCAGCCAGCTCTACATTGCGGGTCTTATCGCCCTTATCAAAGGTTCCGGCGTGCAGCATGGCTCCACCGGCTCCAGCGATGACTAGAGTTGCGGCCGCCGCACCGATAAGCCCATGTACGAACGGGCCGCCACGGTGGCGCTTGCGGGCCTGGCCTAGGTCGATGACCTCAGGCTCAGCATCGGCGCCTTCTACCAGCGGGGCTGGAGGCATCTGCTTGTCGACGTCCCCCTTTAACTCCAGCAGCAGCTCTGCCAGGTCATCCTGGCCGTCGGAAGGGTTAGTTTCCTTCGAAAGCTCGGTGAGGAATGCATCATCATCTACCAAGGGCTGGAGCTGGTCTGCTAGGCCGGCATTATCGCCGTGGTGCTTCGGTGCCATGATGGTGTCTCTCCCCCTTCCTTTCTATTAAGAGATATCTGCTGTAAGAGTCGGCCTCTAGGCCCTTAGCGCGCAGTTTCCTGGGCGGCTTGGAGAGCCTTTCGCAATTGAGCGAGTGCTCGGTGTTGCGCGACACGAACCGCACCTGGGGTGGAACCCACAATTTCCGCGGTCTCTTCTGCCGACAAACCGTTGAACACGCGCAGAATAACGATGTTTTTCGCCTTGTCACTTAACGTATCGAGCAAGGCGCGCATTCTGTTACTACCGTCGGCCTCCAATGCCCACTCTTCAGGGGTTGCGTCACGCGCGGAGTCTTCCGGAATTTCTTCGGTAGGGGTGGACTTATCGCGCCCCATGGCGCGGTGGGCATCGGTGACCTTATTGAACGCGATGCCGTAGACATAGGCCATAAACGGGCGGCCTTTGTCCTCGTAGGAGCCAATAGAGGTGGCAACTGCAAGACAGATCTCTTGGGCTACATCCTCCGCGGTAGGTTGGCGACCGCCACCGATGCGGGCGCGGCAGTAGCGCAGCACCTGCGGGTGAATGATCCGCAGGACTTTTTGCAGCGCTCGACGGCTGCCGTCGACGGCATGCGGGACGAGATCCGCTAGCTCCTGTTCCTTATCACTCACGTATGCACCCTCTGACATGTTTTAAACCGGTAACTAACCATATTGGCACACGGGAAGTTTATGCAAAGGCGACGCGCGACCCCAGCGCCTGCACAACCCGAGCGGCAGAAAATTCATAAACCGTTAACCTTTGCCGTTTCCGCTGGTAGACCGTGGTGCAGGCGGGGTGAGCATGGGAAGAATACCTAAAAGTCAAAAATCGGTAACCCACCGTTTACCCACGCACGAAACACTACGTGAGGTTGCTTCCCGTAACGCTGCGGAAGCCACACTAGAATTCTCGCCCTTACAAAGGAGCTAAGTAACGTGTCTCAGCCTCATTTGCTTCCCGGTCCCACCGCTGACCTGTGGGATTGGCAGCTACAAGGCGCCTGCCGCGGAGAAAACTCGGACGTGTTTTATCACCCAGATGGCGAGCGCGGCCGCGCCCGCGCCCAGCGCGAGAACCGTGCCAAGGCCATCTGCAATTCTTGCCCGGTCATTGATCTGTGCCGCGAGCATGCCCTGCAATCCGCCGAGCCTTACGGCGTCTGGGGCGGAATGAGCGAATCCGAGCGCGTCGTTGCACTGCGCCAACGTCGCCGCGCCGCAGCGCCGGTCAACGCTTAAGGCAGAAGGTTAGGAGGAGACGAGGGCGTCGGCAAGAAAGCGCCCCGTCACTGAGTCTTGCTGCTCGGCTAAATCGGCCGGGGTGCCGCTAAAGACAAGCTGGCCGCCGGCCGAACCGGCACCGGGCCCCAAGTCGATGGCGTGATCCGCATGCGCGAGAACGGCCAGATTGTGGTCGATGCAGACGACGGTATGTCCGGAGTCCACCAGCTCATCCAGCAGCGCCAGAATCCGCGCGGTATCCGCTGGGTGCAGGCCGGTGGTGGGCTCATCGAGGACCAGCACATCAGCGGTAGATTTCTTATCGCTCAGGTGCGCCGCAAGTTTGAGGCGCTGACGCTCGCCGCAGGACAAAGTAGATAGCGGCTGGCCTAGGGCGACATACCCCAGGCCGACGGTGCACAAGGTATCGCAGATTTTCGCCGCGGCCGGTGCCCTCGCATTCGGGGCACATGCCGCCGGTGCGCTCGAAACGGCGCACCTCCTTGGTGCCGTTAACCTCGATGGCGCCCTGGCCGGAGGCGGAGGGGACGTTAAAGGAGTAGGCCGCCGGGCCGCCGGCGCGCGGGGTGGCCATGCGCGAGTACAGCACGCGCAGCATGGCAGTGATATCGGTGGCGGTGCCAAAGGTGGAGCGAGAGGAGGCGGCCATGGGCTCCTGGCCCACCACGATGGCGGCCGTAAGATGCTCTAGCTTATCGACGTCCGGCCGGGCCAACGACGGCATAAACCCCTGCACGAAGCCGGGGTAGGTCTCGTTGATAAGCCGCTGGGACTCGGCCGCGATGGTGTCGAAGACCAGGGAGGACTTGCCGGAGCCGGATACACCGGTGAGGACGGTGAGCTGGCGCTAGGGGATGGACAGGGCGATATCGCGCAGGTTGTTTTCGCGCGCGCCGGTGACCTTGATGTATTCCACGGCCCTAATCTAGGCACAACAAAACCCGCCGCGCGGGAAGCGGGCGGGCGTTGTTGGGAAGGTTTAGTGCTGGTGGCCGTGACCGGCGTCAGCAGGCTGCTCTTCCTGTGGTTTTTCCACCACGGAGGCCTCGGTGGTTAGAACCATACGGGCCACGGAAGTGGCATTGACCACGGCCGAGTGGGTGACCTTGACTGGGTCGATAATGCCGTTATCGATGAGGTTGCCGTACTCCAGGGTATTGGCGTTGAAGCCCTCACCGTTAGACATCTCGGCGACGCGGGAGACGACGACGGCGCCGTCGAGGCCAGCGTTTTCGGCGATCCAGAACGCCGGACGGGTCAGGGCGCGGGCGACGGCGAGAACGCCGACCTTAGCCTCGCCCTCGAAGCCCTCGGCAAAGGACTCGAGTTCCTTGGAAATCTGGACCAGCACGGAGCCGCCGCCGGCGATGACGCCCTCTTCGACGGCCGCGCGGGCCGCGTTGATGGCATCTTCGACGCGCAGCTTGCGCTCGTTGACCTCGGTCTCGGTAGCGGCGCCAACGCGGATGACGGCCACGCCACCGGAAAGCTTAGCCAGGCGCTCCTCGAGCTTTTCCTTATCCCAGGTGGAATCGGTGCGCTCGATCTCGCGACGGATCTGCTCGCGGCGTTCCTCTACTGCTTCAGCGGTGCCGCCGCCATCGACGATGACGGTGTCATCCTTGGTGATGGTCACGCGGCGGGCAGAACCCAGCACGTCGAGGCCAGCCTCGTTGAGGTTAATGCCCACCTCTGGGTCGATGACGGTGGCGCCGGTAACGACGGCCAAGTCATCCATGAATCCCTTGCGGCGCTCGCCAAAGTACGGGGCCTTAACGGCAGCGACCTTGAGCACCTTGCGGATGGAGTTGACGACGAGAGCCTGCAGCGGCTCGCCCTCGACGTCCTCCGCAATAATGAGGGTCGGGCGGTTGGTCTCGGCGATCTTCTCCAGCAGCGGCAGGAAGTCCGGCAGGGAGGAGATCTTGTTGCGGACGAGCAATACTGCGGCGTCGTCCAGCACGGCGTGGTAGGTCTCTTCCTCCGTAGCGAAGTACGGGGAAAGGTAGCCCTTGTCAAAGGAAATACCCTCGGTGACATCGACGGCGGAGTCGATGGTCTGGGATTCCTCGACGGTGACCACACCGTCCTTGCCCACCTTGTCCATGGCGCCGGCAACCATCTCGCCGACCTCCGGGTCACGGGAGGAGACGGTGGCTACCTGGGCGATTTCAGAGGAGGAGTTGACCGCGGTGGCGCGGGCCTTGAGCTCCTCGACGGCCTTTTCGGCCGCCGCCGCGATGCCGCGGTTGAGCTCGATGGGGTTGGCGCCGGCCGCTACGTTGCGCAGGCCCTCGAAGATGAGCGCCTGGGCCAGCAAGGTAGCGGTGGTGGTGCCGTCACCCGCGGTGTCATTGGTCTTGACCGCAACGGACTTGACCAGCTGCGCGCCGAGGTTCTCGAAGGGCTCCTCAATGTCGATATCGCGGGCGATGGTCACGCCGTCATTGGTGACGGTGGGGCCACCGAAAGCCTTGGACAGCACGACATTGCGGCCGCGCGGGCCGAGGGTGACCTTGACGGCATCAGCCAGCGTATCGACGCCGCGCTGGATTCCCTCGCGGGCTTCTTGGTCGAATGCAATGAGCTTTGCCATATTTGGGCCTACTTCTCGATGACGGCGAGCAGGTCACGGGAGGACAGCAGCAAGTACTCCTCACCGTTGTACTTCAGCTCGGTGCCGCCGTACTTGGAAAAGACAACGGTATCGCCCTCGTTGACGCCTACCGGGGTGACCTCACCCTTGTCGTTGGTGCGGCCTGGGCCTACGGCAACGACGGTAGCTTCCTGCGGCTTTTCCTTGGCGGAATCTGGGATAACCAGGCCGGAAGCGGTGGTGGTTTCAGCTTCTACGATCTGTACGAGGACGCGGTCCTCGAGAGGCTTAATGTTTGCCATGATGTTTCCTCCGTAGTGTTCGTATGCGCGCCGGTATGGCGCGCGCGTGCCGGTTGTGGATGTCCAGCACAGCCGTCGTCGCGGGTGAACAACTGTGGGTCAAACAACCTGATTAGCACTCTACCCTCGTGACTGCTAACCCTCAACAATGACCCGGCCCACATTCCTACGCCCTCAGCGATCCCTTCAGCGCTCTCGTTGCCCGGCGCACACGAAGCCGGCCAGCGCCAGCTTGACGACGCCCAGGGCGATAAACATGACACCAAAAATCACGGCGAAGGCCGGCCACCACAGCTCGTCTACCAGCGTTCGGCCGAAGGAAACCTGTGGGGTGAGCAGGTGGTGGAGTGGGAGGAGCGTCGCCAAGCACAGCGCCCACACCACGCCGGCCGCAGTAAGGGTAAGGCAGGCCGCCTCCCCCACTTGCACGCGCGCCCAGGCCGAGGGGGTGGCGCCAGCCAGAGTGAGGCCGCGGATATCGGAGGCGATGCGCCCGCGCATCAGCAGCGAGGTAAGCACGGCGCCCACGATGCTGGGTGCAAAGACCGGCCCTAAAAGGGCGACAAAGACCTGCCACGAGGACAAGGTGCCGCCGGCGCCTGCGTCGTTTCCAAAGCGCAGGCCCGAGCCGACGGCGACGATAAAACCGCCGACCAGCACCCACGGCACGATGTGTGGGGTGGAAAAGTGCCGGCGCACGCGCACGTTGGCCCCAGCGATGCCGGCCGTGCGGGTCCATTGGTCGATGCCGGGCATGAGCCAAGGTAAGAAGAGGGCGACGAGGATGACAAGCCCCATTTCGGCCGACAAGAGATCACCCGGGTCATCGATGTGCAGGCACCCATAGACCGTGCCGCCGACGGCCACGGCCGCAAGCAGGAATTTCACCAGAAGCCACGCCGGGTGTGCGGTAGTGCGCGGCCGGAATACGCGGCGCAGTGGAGGCAGTGCACCAACCAGGGCCGCGGACGTGCAGACGGCTACCGAAATGACAACAACCTGGCCGGTTATGGCAATGTCCGGCATGGGAATGCCGTCGCTGCGCAGGGCGCGCACGCACGGTGCGAGCAGCGGATGGGCCGGCAGCACACCGAGGAGCCCGGCGACCGCGCTGACCACTGCGACGTGGCCCAGGATGAAAGAGAGAATCATCCAGCCGGGCATGCCCACCATGCGCCAGGAGCGGTAGACCGGCTCGCGCTCGGCAATGATAAGGCGCATCTGCGATAGCGTCACCAACACCACCACGCACAGGGCCATGCCCAGCACCGTGCCACCCAGCGGGCCGGCGGGATTTTCTTCGGCGCCCGAGGAAGCCACCAGCATGGCCAGCGCCAGGGTGCACGAGGTGGAAGACACTACCAAGGTCAGCGCCACGGCCAGCCACGATAGCCAATTGGACTGTAGGTCCTTAAGCCACACCAGCATGGGCCACCTCCTCTAAGGAGATGATCCGGTCGGCCGCCTCAGCGGCGAAGTGCGAGTGAGTCACCATGACCACGCTGGCGCCATCGCGGGCGGCGGCGCGCAGGTGGGAAAGGACGGTGGATGCGGTGGCATCGTCAAGCGCGCCCGTGGGCTCGTCGGCGAAGATATAGGGCGCCTGGGCCAGCAGTGCCCGGGCGACGGCCACGCGTTGCTGCTGTCCGCCGGAAAGCTGCGCGGGCAGGCGGCGCTCCAACCCGCTAAGGCCAAGCGAGTCAAAGACCGCAGCCACCTTGCCGCGTGTAGGGCGCCGGCCGGAAAAGCGCGCGGTCAAGGTAGCATTGCGCTGCGCGTTGAGGGATTCCAGCAGGTTATAGTCCTGGAAAACAAAGGCTCGCTGCTTGCGCCCCGGCGCATTGACTCGGCCGGAAGTGGGCTTATCTAGCCCGGATAACAGGTTCAGCAGCGTGGTTTTGCCGCTTCCTGAAGGTCCCATGATGGCGACGAATTCTCCTGGGGCGATAGACACATTGACGCGATTGAGCACGGTGTGGCGGCCGTAGCGCTTGCTGAGGTTGTCTGCTTTTAACATGCCTTTGATTCCACTCGGCCGCGCAGAAGAAAGACATGGGGCGGGCTACCCGGAAAATGGTAGAGCTAGCTCTACTGCCCCCACCGCGGCAGGGCGGCTAGGCTCATGGGTTATGCGAACCCTCAAAGCCTGCGCGTGGAGCCTCGTCCTCGGCGCGCTATTTATCCCGGCGTTGGTGGTTTCGGTACTGATGCTGCCGTGGATTCCGCTGGTGGGACGCGCCGCGGAATTTGTCGGCCGGTTGGGTGCGCAGTGGATGGGTGTACAGATCCCACCCCGGCGTGCGGGCCGTTGGTTTGATTGGCAGCAGTTTTATCACCTTATTGTGCAGCTATTGATTTCGGCTGCCTGCTTTGCCGCGTGGACTGCCGTGGGTTTTACGGCGGGCGTCCTGGTAATTGCGCCGTTCGTGCCAAAGGCCGAATTCTCCTTTGGCGAGTGGTCCACCACCAACCGGCCGCTCATTTTCTTCACCTGCTGGCTCACCGCGGCGCTGCTGGTGGCTTTATTGGTGGGACTTAACCGCCTCTTGGTCTTGGCATCGACCTCGCTGACTCGGCTGGCATTGAGTCCTTCGGCCGAGGAGTTGGCGGCCTCGCGTGCCACGCTTATCGATGCCTTCTCCGGCGAGCGCCGCCGCATCGAGCGCGAGCTGCACGATGGCCCGCAGCAGTACCTCACTGCGCTCAAGCTCAACTTGGCCGCAGCGAAATTGCAGGCCCCTCCCGAGGCGCAACCGGCCCTGGCCGATGCGGAACATAATGCCTCTTTGGCCTTGGCCTCCCTGCGGGCGACGGTGCGCGGCATCGCCCCGCAGGTGCTTTTCGACGCCGGATTAATCCCCGCCCTCGACGAACTCCTCGCCCACTCCGGGCTGGAGGCAGAGCTACACGTCGAAGGCGCCGAGCGCTCCGTGGATGAAACCACTGCCCTGCTGGCTTACCACGCGGTGGCCGAGGCGCTTACTAATGCGTCCAAGCATGGCGCGGCCACTGAGGCGATGGTAACGGTTGCTTTCGGGCAGACGTTGCGCCTAGACATCGTTGATAATGGCACCGGACCCTGCCCCGGCCCCGGAGCTGACCTCGGCCACACGGCCAAGGAGCCAGCTGAGACGGGCACCGGTCTCGCCGGGCTGCGCGAACGCGCCGCCGCACTGGGCGGCACGGTGAACTTTTCGGCAGCAGATGACACGACTGCGGGTGAACGCGGTGGCCGGCTGCAGGTCGAATTACCGCTAAAGGAGGCGGAATGAAACTACTACTGGCAGAAGACTCCGCGCTATTGCGCGCGGGGCTCGAGCAGCTACTCAGCGCTCTGGGGCATAGCGTTACGGCGGCCACCGATGCCGAAGAACTGCGCGCTATTGCCGGGCAGAAAGATTTCGACCTGATTATCAGCGATGTGCGCATGCCACCGACCATGACCGACGATGGCTTGCGCGCCGTGTATGACCTGCGAGCAGCCAATCCCACCCAGCCGGTGGTGGTGCTGAGCCAATACGTAGCGGCAAGCTACCTCGACCGGCTCTTGGAGCACGGCGGCTTTGGCTACCTGCTCAAGGAGCGTGTTTCTGATGTGGAAGAATTCGTGCGCACGCTAGACGAGGTCGCCCGCGGCGGCACCGTGGTGGACCCAGAGGTCGTAACTGCGCTGCTGTCGGCGCGGCGTACTGGTTTAGCCCAGCTCACCGCCCGCGAGCGGGAGGTACTGGGGCTTATGGCCCAAGGATTGAGCAATAAAGAAATTGAAGACACGCTCGTTCTTACCGCCGGAGCGGTAAGCAAGCATGTCTCCAATGTGTTTATGAAGCTCGGGTTTCGGCCCGAGGATTCCAACCGGCGGGTCAAGGCCGTATTGGCGTGGCTGCGCCATACGGAGCGCTAGCCAATGGGGCGACGCTAGCTACTTCTTCGAGCTGAGCCCGCCGAAAATATCGCTGGAGCTCAGGGAGCTGCCGTCCTTCGGATCCTTAGGCACCGCTGGGGTGTCTGGGTCGGTGGACTCGGCGGAGTCGGCGGGGTTGGTGGCGTCGTCGGCAGGCGCAGCGCCGCGGTCCTTCTTCTTGAGGGAAACCTTGTCCACCAGCGTGTTATCTCCTGCGTTGAAGGTGGTGAAGGTGAGCTTGTCATCGGTGACATCCACTCGCATGTAGTCCTCGGTGTAGTCCTGGCGCCACATAGCGGTGGACTCGTGGGCAAGCTTTGGATCGATGGTCTCCATGCGCGCGCCCTTGTGCTTTTTGTTATTCACGTCGGTGAAGTCGTAGTACTTGCCGCCGCCCGCGGTGGTGGTGGTCAGGTACAGCGCCTCGCCCTCCTTGGGCTCGAGAACGTCGCCGCGCTGCGGCTTCTTTTCAGGCAGGACCGGCTTATTGTTCTTCATCAGGTGGCTGCGGGTGTAGATGTGATCATGGCCGGAGAGCACGGCATCGACGTTGAGCTCAGAGAGTACCGGAGTGAGCTTCTCGCGCAGGTTGGTGACGTCCTTATCAAAATAATGGGTGCCCTGGGAGTATGGGCCGTGGTGCATGCCAACGACGATCCAGTCATTATCCGCGCCGCGGGATTCGATGGCTTCGCGCAGGAACTGCTCGTGGCGGGCGATATCGGCGTCGGAAGAAGCATTGGAGTCCAAGCCGATGAAGAGTACGTTATTGCGCTCGAAGTAGTGGTCGCGGATATCGTCCGCCTGGTGCGGGTTAGAGAAGTGCTCATCATGGTGCTTCATGGTGAGGTTATAGGTCTCATGGTTACCTGGGACCGTGTTGGTGGGGATGTGGCGGATCTCCGGAGCGGAGAAGTACGCATCGTACTGCGGCACATGGGCGCCCCAGCCCTCAACCTGGTCACCCAGAGACCAGATCATGCTGGCATTCGGCACATGGGAGGCCGCGCGGCCGATGGTCTTGCGCCACTGTTCGGCTTGCTCATCCACCTTGAGGTCCACGCCGATCTGCGGGTCCGCGACGGTAAGGAAGGACCAGTCATCGCCATTGGAGCCGGTGTTGAAAGTCTCTGGCTCGGACCAGCCGCCTTCCTCGGAGCCAACGCGGTAGGTGTACTCGGTATCCGGGTGCAGATCGGTGGCGGTGGCGAACTGGGACTTATACAGCAAGGCGCCAAAGTCGCGCTCGTCGGCGCGGAAGGTCGTGGTGCCTTCTGGGCCGGTGACCTCGAGGACCTCGTCTGCCTTGGACTTAGTGCGCCAGGTGACCATGACCTGGGATTCATCTTCGCCCGGCTGCAGGATGGTGCGGTAGATGGGCGAGTCAGCAGCCAGCGCCGGGGTGGCGGGCACGACGGCGGCAGCGCCACCCACGGCGAGGGCGGTGGCGAAGGAGGCGACGAAGCGCGATGAACGATGCATACAGTTTTCACCTTTGGAGTCTTAGAAGGAGCGGTACGGCTCCCTAGAACACCATAAGAATGTGAACACCGTATTACGGGCGCGTGAAAAGCGCTTGAACCCTATCTGTGAGGGGCTGGAGTTTAGAGGCTCTTATCGGAGTTGATAACGGCCGCGCGCCAGAGGGTGTACTCCTCCGGGTTATCTTCGCGGTAGTTCTTCACTGCACGAATGCCCTGCTCCACGGACTCGATAACGGCATCGATGGTGGTGTCTTCGCCCTCGGCATCAACGAAAATGACCGGGCCGCAGATGGAGCGGATGGGGTCTTGCAGGAAGGCGGCGTTGCCGGTGGCGGCTGCGTTGCGCGCCAGGGAGGCTACCGGGTTCGGCTCGGCGCCTTCGGCCTTGGCTTCGGGGTTGTAGAGCGCGGCGTAGGTGGTGCCATCTTCTTGGAATACAACGGATACGCGGTCCTCGGTGGTGCCGCCCAGGAACTGGTTGGCGTGCTCCAGCTCGAACTCCAGCTTGCGGCGGGTGAGATCAGGGTTAACAAGGAAACCGACAGTCATGAGAGAAAGCTCCTTCAGAAAGCCAAGAGGGCATGAACGCCTTTAGAGTACCGGCCCCGCGCCCCGCCTGCAGCGCGAGCGAGAAGAACTTTAGGTTAACTGCGGCTCTTCCACATCCAGCTGGGTATCGGTGCCTACGCCGAGGCCAGAGGGCTGGGCACCTTCATGGATGAGTTGCGCGCCGACGGCCGCGATCATCACGCCGTTATCGGTGCACAGGGAAAAGCGCGGCACACGCAGTTCCACCCCGGCGGCGGCGCAGCGCTCGGCGGCCAGCTCGCGCAGGCGGGAATTAGCGGCCACGCCGCCTCCCAATAGCAGCACCCGGGCGCCGGTGTCCTCGCAGGCACGCACGGCCTTGGCGGTCAGGACATCGGCCACGGCTTCTTGAAAACTGGCGCAGACATCTTCCACGCTGATGGTCTCCCCTGCCTTTTCGGCGCGCTCCACGTAGCGGGCCACGGAGGTCTTGAGCCCGGAGAAGGAGAAATCGTGGCGGTGCGGGCCGCGCAGATCCTCGGCGCGGGACATGCCGCGCGGGAAATCGATGGTGGCTTCGCCGCGGGCGGCGAGCTTATCAATCACCGGGCCGCCCGGGTAGCCCAAACCAAGGAGACGGGAGACTTTGTCGTAGGCTTCACCGGCGGCGTCGTCAAGCGTAGAGCCCAACTCGCGCATGGGCTTGCCGACGGCTTCTACCTCCAATAGCTGCGTATGCCCGCCCGAGACCAAGAGGGCCACCGAGTGCGGCAGCTCTTCGCCTTCTAAGTTGGCCACGGCAACGTGGCCGCCCAAGTGGTTAACGCCGTAGAAAGGCACGCCCCAAGCCGCGGCATAGGCCTTAGCGGCCGAGGCTCCCACCAGCAAGGCACCGGCTAGACCCGGCCCCACGGTGGCGGCGATGGCATCTGGCTTTTCGATGCCCGCCTCATCCAGCGCCGCCTGCATGACCTGCGGCATGGCCTCAAGGTGGGCGCGGGAGGCGATTTCCGGGACGACGCCGCCGAAACGCGCGTGCTGCTCCATGGAGGAAGCAACGGCATTGGCGAGGATTTCCATGTGGCCGTCCTCGCGCAGCTCGACGATGCCCACGCCGGTTTCATCGCAGGAGGACTCGATGCCCATGATCTTCATGACTGCTCCTTAATCTTCTGGGCGCTCGGACTGGCGCGGGCGCACCATCACGTGCGCATCCGACCCGGAAGGTTGGTAATAGTTCTTGCGGATTCCCTGCTTGGCAAAGCCGTAGCTCTCATACAGGCCAATAGCGGGATCATTGCCCACGCGAACTTCGAGGAAGACCGGGGCATCCTTAAGATCTGCGATATGGCAGATATTGTCCATCATCATCCGCGCGATGCCGCGGCGTTGCGCGGCGGGGTCGACGCCGATGGTGTGGATTTCAAATTCCGGGTCCGCGGCTGGGCCCATCATGCCGATGCCCGCATAGCCCAAAAGCTTTACGGGCGCCGGTTCCTCGATCGCGCCTTCCACCCCGAGATAGAAGTTGAAGGGCTGGGCCATTTCTTCCCGGAAAATCCGGCTGGACCACGGGGTTTCTCCGGGAAATAGGACCTCTTCCAGCTCGGCGCACCGGGGTGCATCGGCTGGGGTTAGCTCGCGCAGCTTCACAGCTCGACCTTCGGGATGGCGGCAGAAAGCTGTTGCTGCTTCGGAGGGACCGCATCTGGGCGGCGTAGATACAGCGGCACGACGGGAGCCGGTTCTGCCTCTAGGTCGGCCGCGGCAACGAGGGCTGCCGCGGTTGGCTGGGCCGCGCGGTGCGGCAGGGCGGCGAGCAGCTCGGGGAGTTGCTCAGCAAGGCGGTCGGGGATGATGACCTCGGCGGTGGAGGTAAGTTCCACCTCGAGTTCGGCCGGTTTCGTGACCGCGGGGCCAGAAATGCGCTGCACACCGGAGTCGGTAGCGCGATAAGTGGCCCAGTAGATCTCCTTGCGGCGAGCATCGGTAGCTACCAAGGCGGTGGCTTCGTCGGCCGCGGCGGCAGGATCTACGTGAAGCTCGGCGGCGGCCGCGATGGCATCGTGGGTGCAGATGCCGTGGAGGGGGATCGAGAGGGCGTCGGCAAGCGCGGAGGCCGTCGCCATACCCACGCGCAACCCGGTAAATGGACCCGGGCCCACGCCGGTGACCACCGCATCGAGATCGGAATACTCCATGCCCGCTTCTGCGAGGACCTCGGTGATGGTAGGAATGAGCAGCTCATTATGCGCGCGGGTATCCTCCAACACACGCTCGGTGGTCTGCCCGGTGGCGGTATCCACTACCCCGGTAACGAGGGCGGTGGTAGCCGTATCGATCGCGAGGACGCGCATTAGGCGACCATCTTCCAGGTGCCATCCTCGCGCTGGAAGCCCAGCGGCTGGGTGCCCTGGATCATGGGAACGCCGCCATCAAGGCTCTGGCCCTGCTGCTCCATGGCCTTGACCTGCATGTCAATCATCTCGCACACCTCGACCTTCTCCGGATCCAGCTCTTCGATGAAGGGCTTAGCGCTCTGGGAAATGGCTACCGCGTAGCTCTTGCCTTCCGGCACCGCACCGTCTTCAAAGGTGATGTTCTCGGTATCGATCTGTGCCTCTTTAACCTTGTCTTCACGCATGCCCGGGCAGATGAAACCAATGGCAGGGTATTCCTCGCCATAGACGTCGGTGGGCATGACGGTCATGACCTCCAAGTTATTTGGCGCCTTGGCCAGCGTGGAGGAGAGGTTTCCCTCTAAGTGGTTTTCCTCGCGCAGTGTGGAGGAAGCAAGAAGAACCATCATGACAACGATAAAGATGGCGATGATGGCGGCGGTGAGGTTGCGAGCGAAATTAGTCATGGGGTGAGTATGGCTCCTTGAAAAATGTTTAAGTATCAGGCGGGCGGCGGTAGTTCTGGCAACCGATGCTACCTGGTTAACCGCAACACAAAACCCACAGGGTAGTGCCTGCCAGTGTAGGCGGGCGACCCTGTGGGTGAGTAATTAACGCGCGATATTGCCGCTATAGCAACAGCAAGAGCAATACCTGCGAGGCAATAATCTTGCCGATAATTGTGGTGGGATAGACCGTGGCCCATCCGCGGCCGGCCAGCTCGGTGCCGGTTTGATCACGAATATAGGCAAAGACTGCGGGGTTGGTGGTCATGCCGGCCGCACAGCCCATGGCTTCGTCCCACTTGAGCTTCAGCACCAGCATGCCGATGACGCCGATCAGGATGGCGGAGACCAACGTGATGATAAGGCCCACGCCCATGATGGTCAGGGAGGATGGATCCGTCAGGGCATCGCGGAAGGAGGCGCCGGCCGAAGTGCCCACGCCGGCGAGGAACAAGGTAAGGCCCATATTGGACAAGGTCTCACGGGTGTGGAATGGCATCTGCCAGTTCAACGGGCCGGTACGGTTGAGGTAGCCCAAGAGCAGGCCGACGACCACGGGGCCGCCACCAAAGCCCAGCTGCAGGGTGGAACCGCCCGGCATCGGAATCGGAATGAGGCCAAGCAGCATACCCAAGGTCAGTCCGATGGCCATGGACAGCAGGTCCGCATTACCCAACGCGGCCTCAGAGTCGCCGAGGTATTTGCGCACGTACGGCAGGCGGCTCGGGCTGGTGACCACGCGAACGCGATCCGAGTAGTTGAGCACGGTGTCCGGGTGCGGGACGAGGTCCTTATCGCCCTTACGGATACGAGCGATGATGAAGCCGTGGTCGAGGGCCTTGATCTCGCGGACAGACTTACCGGCAATTTCCGGGTTGGACACGGTAACGCGACTGTACTTGAGACCGGCTTCCTCGGTCAGCTCCACTGGGTGTTCCTCACCCAAGATCTCAATGGCCTTGTCGACGGCCTCTTCGGAGCCATTGAGCAGGTATGCTTCACCCTCGCACAGTGGCATTTCCGGGACGGCGAGGCGATGGCGTTCCTCATCGGAGATGATACGAGTAGCCACCACGGTCTGGCCGGTAACGCGGTAGATATGGCCAGCGGTGTCATTGAAGTTCTTGGTCAGGCGCACGCCTTTGGCTACGAGCTCGGCGGGAATCATGCCCTCTGCGCGGGCATCTTCCTCATGGTTCACCTTGACAACCTTGGCGCCGATGGCGGCGACGAGAATCGCGCCGATTACCGCACCTGGGTAGGCCAAGGAGTAGCCAACGACCGGAGTGGAATCGCCCACCATTTCCACCACAGCGGCCATGCCCGGCGTGGAGGAGAGCGAACCGGCGAACATGCCGACGGCCTCTGGCACGCTCAGGCCAAAGCCACGGATGAGGCCATAGCCAACCGCAACCAAGACAACCAACATGCCCAGCATGAAGACGGTGAGCTTCCAGCCGCGGGTTTTAAACTCGCGAACAAAGGAGGGCCCGAAGCTGAGGCCAATGGCATAAACGAAGATCGCCAAGCCAAATTGATAGACCAGCGGCGGAATTTGGATATCCGGATTGGCAGTAGATAGACCCAGCGCCACAAACATCGCAGCCGCGGCACCGAGAGAGATGCCGAAGATCTTGATCTTGCCAATCGCTAGACCCACCGCCATGATGACGAAGAGAGAAAGCAAAGGACTTGAGGCGAGAAAATTCAACACCTTAATAGAATTACGTAGTGGTTATACCCGGATCAAGTCAGCGGTCTGGGATATTCATCACTTAAATCACTTTTATATACAGAGATGTGCTATGCACCATTTTTCCAAGACCATGTGAAGCGGCGAACATCTTCGTCTGCGCCGGCATACTCTGCCGGCTCGCGGTCAATGCTGATAAATAGGTAGCGCTCCGCAATCTGCTCTACTAGTCCCCCGCCCCATTCGGCAATAACCACGGCGTCCTCTAGCTCCGTGTCCAAGTCCAAGGCGTCCAGTTCCCCTAGCGGGTCCCCGGAATTAGCACCGCCTTCATCGAGCAGGCGGTAGGCATCCACATGCACAAGGTCTGGCCCACCCACCGTGGAGCGATGCACGCGGGCGATAACAAAGGTCGGCGAGGTAACGCGACCTTTAACGTGCATGCCCTTGGCGACGCCCTGCGTCAGCGTCGTCTTTCCAGCCCCCAACGGACCATCCAGAATCACTACATCGCCGGCTTCAAGCACCGCACCTAGCTCTTCACCAAAGGCATAGGTTTCTTCCACCGTGGATAGGTCGCGGCTGCCAGATTCCGGAAAGCTACTGCGCATCTTCTTCTCCTATATATTCGCGTTCGGTGCGGCCATCGGGCAGGCAGACAACCTCGTAGTTAATGGTGCCTGCTGCCGCGGCGAGATCCGTGGCCGCTACTCCCCCGTTGCCAAAGATCACGGCTTCTTGGCCTGGCTCTACGCCATGCGGGTTATCACCCAAGTCCACCACGATCTGATCCATACAGATTCTTCCTACCTGTGGGTAGAGGTGCCCACCAATGCCCACGCGCAGGTCGCCCTGATAGCCGCGCGGCAGGCCATCTGCGTAGCCGCAATCCACCGTGGCTAAGAAACCCGGCTTATCCGCCTTCCAGGTCAATCCATAGCAGGTGCCCTCCCCCGGCTGAATGGGCTTTACATTAAAAATCTGCCCGGACCAGGTCATGGCCGGGCGCAGGCCATGCTCGAGCCCTTCAATCGGTTCCAAACCATAGCAGGCGACACCTACGCGCACCTGCTCAAAATAGGAGGAAGGACGCGTCAGTACGGCAGGTGAATTGGCCAGGTGGTTAACCGGGCACTCCAGCCCAATTTCGCGCGCGAGCCGCAGGGCCGTGCGGAACGCCTCCTCTTGGGCGTCATTGTGCGGATTATCCGGCTCATCGGCACACGCAAAGTGAGACATGAGCCCGAGCACCTTGATGTGCGGGGCATCGCGCAGCACCTTAAAGGTCTCTGCCCAATCCTCTTCATCCACACCGGAGCGGTGCATGCCGGTTTCCACCTTGACGTATACCTCAGCAGGAAAATCGGCCTTGACCAGCTTATGCGCCTGCTCAAGGGAGTTGACCGCTACCTCGATTCCATTGGCCAAGGCTTCTTCGAGGATTTCATCTGTTTGCCAGATCCAAGCCACGATGGGCGCATCCACGCCTGCGCGGCGCAGGTCCACCGCCTCTCGCAGGGTGGCCACGCCAAAGCAATCCGCACCGGCGCGCGCCATCACGGGCACAACCTTGGCCGCGCCGTGCCCGTAGGCATCGGCCTTGACCACGCACATGAGCTTGACCTCAGGCCCCACCTTTTCCTTGATGAGGCGGACGTTGTGCGCAATAGCGGAGAGATCAATCGTGGTTTTCAGCATGCCCACCATTGTGCCACTGCTCACCCTTGTGCTGAATTCGGGCAGGGTGTGGTGCACTGACTCGCGATACCTCCACCTTGGAGTCGGCTCATCCAATGTCTTCTATCGAAACTTGCCTCGTAAGTTCTATCCGCGAACAGAAATCTTCATCATGGCTCACCACTAGCAATGCGCCCCGATAGTTTCTCAAGACCGAGACCAACCAATCAACAGTTGAAATATCAATGTTGTTGGTCGGCTCATCGAGCATTAGCAATTGCGGCGCCGGATCCGCTAAGAGCACTCTGGCGAATTCCGCCCTAAATCTTTCGCCTCCCGAAAGGGTCCCAGTCAATGCATGAACCGAGTCAGATTGAAACAACAACTGAGCAAGCTGATCACGGATGAACTGCGGATCCTCTCGTGGATTCGCGTTAGTAACCACGTCCCATACGCTTAGAGAAGGATCTAATCCAATTCGTTGACGCAAATACCCCGAGTTGCCGATCACGTAGCCCGCCTCACCGGAGTTAATTCGGTTTAAGAGCGTGGTCTTGCCACTTCCATTTGGTCCTGACAAGCGCACCCGTTCTGGGCCGACAATCGTCAGCCCAGGAATCGAAATAACCCGCTTTCCTTCCGGCAGCTCAGTTTGTGGCAGCTCGATATAGACCGAATCATCATCTCGTATGTTTCGCTCAGCTCGAGCTAAAGAGCGTTGGGCCTCTTCAACTGCGCCTGAATGGATCTGCGCTCTGCGCGATGCCGTCTTTTCGGATCGCTGCTTATCAAGCTTCATCGTCATGCCTGGTTTGCGCTTCGACTCCGCGAACTTCTTTCCACGGCGCGCATCACGCGCAATCCGTGTTTGCATTGCTTGTCGTTCGCGGAGTTGCTGCTTATAAGTCGCCTTGGCGGTAGATACTGCTTTTTGAGCTACTTCCTGTTCTGCATTAATCGTGGCTAGGTAGTCGGAATAGTTGCCGTGGAAGAAGCGTAGGTTCCCATCCCTTAATTCCGCTACCTCGGAAACTACATCCAACAGGTCTTTGTCATGGCTTACCACTAGCACCGGCGCCGCGGCATTTACCAACATATCTTTCAGATGCTTCTTTGCAGTTCCGTCGAGGTTATTGGTCGGTTCATCGAGGATAATGAAATCTGGCTCGGACAAGAACACCGCCACCAAAGCGACGCGGACCGCTTCGCCTCCAGAGAGGCTTTTGATAGGGCGGTTCAACGGGATATCCAATCCGGCGGCGGAAAGGGCAGCGGCAATGCGCTCACCGACGTCCCATTGCTCCCCGATTAACTCATAAAGTTCTGGTTCATACTCACCGGCTTCGACTGCGGAAATCGCCGCGAGCACTTGGGTGACACCGAAGATGTCTGCTACTACATCATTTTCATTCCAAGCAAGGTCTTGTGGCAGGTACGCTATCGATTCCGGCTTTTCCACCGTTCCAGCAGTAGGCAAGATTTTGCCAAGGATGACGTTTAACAGAGTTGTCTTTCCTGCACCATTATCCCCAATGAGCGCAGTTAAAGGGCTGGAAAAGGCACCGTTTAGGCCACTGAAGCAGGTTGTGCCATCGGGCCATACTAGGGAAAGGTCGTTCAATAAAATAGGCATGCTTAAATCCGTTCTTCCTTTGGTGTTTTACGCAAAAACACGACGGATGAGCACTGCCTACTCCTTTCACCGACAACAATTGCTCCCAATAGCATAACAGTTTCAAGCTTCAATGAAATGCCAAAGCCCCCTTCCCTTCCACGCAAGAAACGCGGCGGGCAAGGAGGCTTTGCTAGTGCCGTTTGGGGTGGATTACTCCACGGTCACGGACTTGGCCAGGTTACGCGGCTGGTCCACATCGTAGCCCTTGGACTTGGCTACATGGGCGGCAAAGATCTGCAGCGGCACGGTGGCCAGCAGCGGCTGCATGAGGGTCGGCGCCTTCGGGATGCGGATAACGTGGTTAGCGTAATCCTCGACGGCGGTATCGCCCTCTTCCGCAATCACGATGGTGATGGCACCGCGGGCGCGGATCTCCTGGATATTGGAAACGACCTTGGAGTGCAGGGAGTCGCGGCCGCGCGGAGACGGCACGATGACGAAGACCGGCTGGCCTTCCTCAATCAGTGCAATCGGGCCGTGCTTGAGCTCGCCGGCGGCAAAGCCCTCGGCGTGCAGGTAGGCGATCTCCTTGAGCTTGAGCGCGCCTTCAAGAGCTACAGGGAAGCCGACGTGGCGGCCCAGGAAGAGCACGGATTCCGCATCCTTCATGGAGTTGGCCAGGTTGGCCACCTGGTCCTCTTCGTCGATGACGTTTTGAACCTTGTCCGGCATGTGGCGCAGCTCAGCAAGAACGCTCTGGATTTCATCGGCGAACATGTTGCCGCGCAGCTGGGCCAGGTAGAGGCCGAGCAGGTAGGTGGCGGTGATCTGCGCCAAGAAGGCCTTGGTGGAGGCCACGGCGATTTCCGGACCGGCGTGGGTGTAGAGCGCGGCATCGGATTCGCGCGGAATGGACGATCCCTGGGTATTGCAGATGGCGATAACCTTGGCGCCCTGCTGGCGGGCGTGGCGCACGGCCATCAGGGTATCCATGGTCTCGCCAGACTGGGACAGTGCGACAACCAAGGTCTTTTCGTTCACGATTGGATCGCGGTAGCGGAACTCGTGGGCGAGCTCGACCTCGGTAGGAATGCGGCACCAGTGCTCGATGGCATAACGTGCCACGTGGCCGGCGTAGGCGGCGGTACCGCAAGCGATGACGATGATCTTGTCGATGGACTTCAAAACGGTCTCATCGATGCGCAGATCATCGAGAGTCAGCTGGCCCTGTTCGTCGAAGCGGCCGAGCAGGGTATCGCGCACAGCGGCGGGCTGGTCGTGGATTTCCTTTTCCATGAAGGAATCGAAGCCACCCTTTTCGGCAGCGGCAGCATCCCACTTGATTTCAAAAGGCTTACCCTGTGCGGGGTTGCCCTCATAGTCAGTGATTTCTAACTCATCGGCGGTGATGGTCACGACCTGGTCGTTGTCCATCTCCACGGCGGACTTGGTGTAATCGATGAAGCCGGATACGTCGGAGCCGAGGAAGTTCTCGCCCTCGCCTAGGCCGATAACCAGCGGCGAGTCACGGCGAGCGGCAACGATGCGATCGGCCTGCTCGGCGTGGATGGCCAGCAGGGTGAATGCGCCCTCCAGGCGGGAGCAGGTCAGCTGCATTGCCTTGGTGAGGTCACCAGCGGCCTCGTTGTGGAAGACATCGCCCAGCAACGTAGCGGCAACTTCAGTGTCGGTCTCGGAAACGAAGTTGTAACCCTTGTCCAAAAGCTCGGACTTGAGCTCGGCAAAGTTCTCAATGATGCCGTTGTGCACCACGGCCAGCTTGCCGCCATCGACCACGTGCGGGTGCGCATTCAGGTCGGTGGGGCCACCATGGGTAGCCCAGCGGGTATGGCCAATGCCCAGCACGGAGTCTGGCAATGGGCGGGCCTCAATCTCAGCATCCAGCGCAGCGACCTTACCGGCCTTCTTGCGCCAGCTGATGTCCCCATCGGCGTACATTGCTACGCCAGCGGAGTCATAGCCGCGGTATTCCAAACGGCGCAGCCCTTCCAGAACTACGTCGAGGGCGAAGTAATCACGGTCACCACCAGCGTGACCAATATATCCAACAATTCCACACATGGTTGCTGATTTTACAGCACGTGAAAGAAACCTCTAGGCGGGCGGGGCGTCGGCAAGCGGGGCCTAGCGCCCCACCCGCTAATGCGCTGGGAAAACTAGCGCGTCGCCTGCTCCAAAAGTTCCAGAATGTGGTGATAATCCTCGCCGGTAGCACGGGTCAGGCCGAGCTCGCAGGTGCGGTTGGTCGAGGCATGATACTGCGCCCCGATTTCCTTGACTTGTGCTGCCTCGGCGCGCGTTGCGGCGTCGGTTAGCTCTGGGTGCAGCATGCCGCGATCGCCGGCATAGCCACAGCAATTCCAGTCAGTGGGAATGTGTACCTCGGTCGCGGCGGCGCGGGCTACCTTCTCCACGTCTTCCATCATGCCCAGCTGGAAGGCAGAGCAGGTGGGGTGCACGGTCACGGAGTCCGCCGGGTTCTTGACCTCAAGCTGCGGTAGGAGGGTATCGGCCGTAAAGCTAATGGCGTCGATGACGGTAATGCCCACGGACTCCAGCATGTCCTTAAAGCCGGCGGTACAGCTGCTGGCGTCCACGATGACCGGCAGGCGCGCACCATCGGTGGCCTCCATGACGATATCGCGCACGCGCTGTTCCATTGCATCGTGGCCGGCCTGCATGCCCTTAGAAGCCCACGGCGTGCCACAGCAGAGCTTGTCGATGCCCTCCGGAACCTCCAGCGCTACCCCGGCGCGCTCCAAGAGAGCCACGAAGGAATCGGTAGTGCCCTTGCCACCGCCCTGCGGGCCAAACATGGTGTTCACGCAGGCCGGCAGGTAAATGCCGGTGGTCTGAGCGTAGCGGTCTCCCACGCGCCCGGCCAAGCGGCCGCGGGACTTGCCGCCCTCGCCCAGCTCCGGCTGGTACTGCGGCAGATTATCGGTGCCGATGAGGTTGCGGCCCACGTCGGTGACCTTCTTGACCAGCTCGGTGGGCAGCAGGTGCGCGCCGGTCAGCGCCAGCCCGGCGCCTTGGCTAACCACCTGCCAGTTCTTGGCGGCAGCGCCCCACAGCTTCTGCTGCGCTGGTTGGGCCTCCTCGCGGCGCAGGCGCTTGATGAACTTGCCGGTATCGATACCTACCGGGCAGGCGGTGCGGCACATGGAATCCACCGCGCAGGTCTCAATGCCCATGTATTCATAGGTCTCATCCAGCTCGGCTACGAGCTGGCTATCGCCGGCTTCTTCCGCACGCTTGCGGGCGCGGCGCACGACGATGCGCTGGCGCGGGGTCAGCGTGAGATCGCGCGACGGGCAGACCGGCTCGCAGTAGCCGCACTCCACGCAGCGGTCCACTTCCTCTTCCACGGTGGGGTTGAGCTTGATGTTTTTAATGTGCGCGTCGGGGTCATCGTCCAAGATGACGCCCGGGTTCATCGTATTGGTGGGATCGCAGGCTCGCTTGAGTTCCTGCATGACCGCGTAGAGCTCGTCGCCGTACTGGCGGCGCACATACGGCGCCATGGCGCGGCCGGTGCCGTGCTCGGCCTTGAGGTTGCCCTCGGCCGAGAGAACCAAGTCCACCATGCCCTCGTTGAAGTCGTTATACCGACCGATAGCGTCATCGCCTTCAAAGCGGTCCGTGAGCAGGAAGTGGATATTGCCGTCCTTGGCGTGGCCGAAGATAACAGCATCGTCATAGCCATACCGAGCAAAGAGTTCCTGCAGGGAAGAACAGGTATCAGCCAGGTCCCCCACGGGCACGACGATATCTTCCAACAGCGCAGTAGTACCGGACGGGCGCGCCTCAGCTACCTGGGCATACAGTCCCTTGCGGAAGCTCCATGCGGTATTGCGCGAAGCGGCATCGGCCGAGAAGGCGGCTGGCGATTGCAGCGGCAGCTCGCGCAGGAGCTGCGAGCCCTTGCCTTCTTTCTCCCGCAGTTCTTCTTCTGCATCCGCGTGGTACTCAATGAGCAGTGCGGCCTGCTTGTCCACATCGAAACCGGTGATGGCCTGCGGAACCTTATCAAAGCCTTGGCCGACACGAATCGAGGCAGAATCCATCAGCTCCAGGGTGGCCGCTCCGGTATCCAGGAGGGCCGGCAGGGACTTGGTGGCGGCGGTGAGGTCATCAAAGACAGCCACCGTTGTGGTGGTCAGCTTGGAAATGGGCACGGTGCGGAATACCGCCTCAGCGATGAAGGCCAGGGTTCCCTCCGAGCCGATGAGCAGGTGCTCAAAGAGCTTGACCGGGCTATCAAAATCCAGGAAGGAATTGAGGCCATAGCCCATCGTGTTTTTCAGCTGGAAGTGGCGGCGGATAATATCCACGGACTCCTGGTTATCGCGCACGCGGCGCTGCAGGCGGGTCAGCGTTTCCACCAGCTCCGGTTCCTGCTGTTGGAACTGCCGGTCTGCATCCGCATCGGCGGTATTGATCACCGTGCCGGTAGGCAGCACAAACGTTAGCGATTCCAGAGTGTTATACGTATTGAGCTCGGTACCGCAGGCCATACCGGAGGAGTTATTGGCCACCACGCCACCGATGGTGCAGGCAGATTCACTGGCCGGATCCGGGCCAAGCTTGCGATTGCGCAGGCCCAGGCGGGCGTTGACCTGGCGCACCGTCGCGCCGGGCTGGACGCGCACGCGCTTGCCCTCATCCAATACCTCGATGCCGCGGAAGTGCTTGCGCACATCCACCAGGTAGCCATCGCCAGAGGCCTGGCCGGCAAGGGAGGTACCGCCGGAGCGCAGGGTGACCGGAACATTCTGCTGCCGGCCCGCGCGGAAGATGGCGGCCACGTGCTCAGCCGAGCGGGCCTCAATGACTGCCTTGGGGGTGTACAGGTAGTGCGAGGCATCGGAGGCATGCGCCACGCGGTCAATGACCTCGGTCTTTACCTCCATCCCATAACGAGTAGAAAGTTCTTCCACATCAACGACGCCGGTAGTCATGTACCGCAGCCCGCCTTCCCAAAAATAAAAAGAGTATGTAGTTGCCCACACATTGCACTCCCCTACACACAGGCGCGCAAGTTAGGAGGGGCTTAGGAAAGCCTTTCCACCACACCCGTGGCTCGGCGGGATACTGCGCAGACATTTCTCAGATAAACCCACACCCTTTCCCGCCTAGCGGGTGATCTTCCTCTATCCTGGAATGCGTGTCTGCGAATTTGAACAAACATCTAGCAACGTTGTCGAAGCGTGGTCGCAACCGAGTTTTGGTTGGCGACCTTGACTATGCCGGAATCACCGGCAAGGTTTATACCCCCGCGGAGGGCCAAAGCCTGCCCGCCGTGGCCTTTGGCCATGACTGGATGCACAAGATTAAGGATTACCACGCCACCCTTCGCCACCTGGCTAGCTGGGGCATCGTCGTGGTAGCCCCCGATTCCGAGACCGGCCCCTTCCCCAACCACCGCAACCTAGCCGCGGATATGGAATCCGCGCTGCAGATTGCCGCCGGGGTAAAGCTTGGCGCTGGCAACATTACGGTCTCCCCAGGCAAGCTCGGCATGATTGGCCACGGCATGGGCGGTGGTACGGCCGTGCTTGGCGCCTTGGATAACCAGAAGGTCGCCGCCGTCGCCGCCATTTACCCTTCCGTCACCGCGCCGTCTGCGGTGCAGGCGGCCCGCCGCATTACTAGCCCGGGCTTGGTCATTGGCGCCGGCCAGGAAGATATTTTCAATGCCGGCAACCCCGCCAAGCTGGCCCATAACTGGAATGGCCCAGTCTGCTTCCGCGCCATCGACAAGGGCAGCCACGCCGGCTTTACCGAAGATCGCCTGCGCAAGCTGGCCATCGGCACCGCCGCTTTCCAGTCCGGCCCCACCGAAATCGCCCGCGGCTTGGTCACCGGCTTCCTGCTGGCCACCCTAAACGGCGATTCCACCTATGACGCCTTTGCGGATCCAGAGGCAAGCGCCAAGAAGGTCCAAAGCCTCGTAGGCGAAGACCTGGCCGAGCGCGCCGGCGTGACCCGCGACGCCTAAGGTATTAACCCCGCCGCAGCACAGATTGCACCTGCCCCGACGCGTTCCTTGAGCGCGCCGGGGCAGCGCCATATCTGGGCCTTGGCACCGTCGCCGCTTGCCGACGCCCCACCTGCCCCTTCTCCCTTCGCGCCTCCTGCATGGCTTTATCCGCGGACCTTTCTAGCTCGTCTTGCGCTTTCGCTAGCGTTTTTTCAAATTCCAGCAAGCGTTTAGCCGTCCTTTCCCGAAAGCCCTGCGCAAATTCTGCGAAGTCGTTATTCATTACCACTGACCTGCCTTTCGTGCCTTAATGGTTGGTTCTTCTGGCGCGGGTGCCGCCTCCTGCTGCGGTGCCGGCTGTGGTGCCGGTGCCGATGCGGGTGCTGGCGCTTCTTCTGGAGCCGCCTGCGGTGCTGGCGCTGGCGCTGGTGCTGGTGCTGGTTCAGGAGCTGAGGCTGGTGGCGATGCTGGCGCCTCCGCTGGACCGGCCGCTTGGAGGTGTGCCACCTTCTCTGGTGGCGGCGTTGGCTCCTCTACCTGAGACAGCTCAGGAGGCGGCGCCATTACACCATCATCGCCTGTTGGCTCCGGTTCGGGCTCGGGCTTAGGTTCCGCGCAGGGATCTGGTTCTGGCTCTGGCTCAGGCTCAGGGCCGGGGTCCGGTTCCGGCTCTTGCACCGGACAATCCGCCTCGGACATGTGCTCCAGACACTGCGCGGCACCTTCCACAATGAGGCCCACGCCTACTAAAGCGATTCCGGCCCCTACCAGGCCGAGGCTGCCACTGCAGGAAGATTCAATTCCACAGCCTTCTGAGCTGGTTTGGGTCGTTTCCACACAATCTTCGGTACTTTCAGCGGTACTTTCCGGGCAGAGCGTTTCCTCGCCTGCGCCCGATTCAGCAGCGGGATCCGCATCCGTGTCTGGCTTAGGTTTCGGCTCTGGCTGAGGCTCAGGTTCCGGGCACGGTTCTTCTACTTGCTGTGGCTGTTCTGGCGGCTCCTGCGGCGGAATGATCTCCGCCTGTGCCGGCCTGGTGATCTCTACGTCGCGCTGGGACTGCGATGGACGCTCAGTTAATGATTGTTCGGTGCACTCTTGGCAATGGCAGCCGAGACCGTGTTCGGCAGTGGTCTCCGTGTGCACTTCCGTCTTGGCTGCAGGCTCGGGCTCGGGGCATTCCTTTGGCGGGACGGATGGTGGCGAAGAAGGCATCGGCTGTGGCGGCGTGGAAGTCGTCTGGCTCGATTCTTGCTTTGAGTCAGGCTCCGGCATGGGTTTGGGCTCCGGTGGACACTCCACCTGGGCCGGCTCGGTGGGCTGCGACGGCGGAGGTGGGCATTCTTCCTTCGGCATCGGCTTAGTGGGAGTAGGAGTCTCCGGGCATTGCTCTACCGGTGCGGGGCAGGCATCATTTGTAGGTTTAGCCGGCGTCGGGCATTCTTCTGGCAACGGGCGCTCACAGACGCACTCGCAGCGCGATTCAAACTCGTTATAGCAGGACTCAATCGCATCATCGCGGTCGCGGCAGGTGCTAGCGATATTGTGATTCGTCTCTTCGATAACGCGCCCGCCAATGGTGGAAAGAATCGGGATAATAAACCTGGCCAGCGGGTGCTTGGTGGCCACCATGGACAAGATATTCAGCAGTGGGATGACCGCAGAGATGAGCTCGGTTAGGGCGGTGTCGGAGACATCGACGACGTCGGCAATAGCGCCCGAGCACTGCTCCGCCGAACTGGTGAGATGAGCGGCATCCTGGCGGTCAATGTCGAAGTCTTCCTGCACGCCGCACAGGTGCTCGCGCATGGCGCCTTGAGCAACCTCGGAATCATCTTGCCGCAAATAGCCCGCTAGTCCAGCCCCGCCTCCCTTCGGGCGGTTACCGCCTACCGCCGCAACGGTGTTTTTCACCAGGTTTTCGGGCGCAATACCGTCCACCGCACCGACTAGCTCCCCCAGCAGGTTCATCGGCATGCTGGGGCCCGGGTAGTTTCCCAAGCATGCGAATTGGAATTGGGAAATCGCGTTGGAATAGTCCCCCAGCAAGGATTTTGTCAGCGTACTCACTTGCTGTCCGCCTCCCCGCCGCGCGCAAAGGAGCTGCCGAAAGACTCATCACAATCGGCAAAGGCGCGCACCTGTTCATGGGCGGCGTGGGCGGTGGCGGATAAATTATCCAACCTCTGCCCGCCGCGCTCATGGATGCGCGCCAAGACATCACGAATGCGCTCACCGTGGCCGCCAAAGTTGCGTCCAGCCGCGGCCACCGGAAAATCCGGCACCTCAGCCCGGTGAGCATCGCGTTGTTCGTCGTTATCGACTACGACCTGCCGTAGTGCGGACATCGCCTCCAAGGGGCGAAGAAAAACCTCAGACACTGGTGTATTCCCCCAAATCCATATGCGGTAAAAGTTCTCACCTTCATTGGACTGGGGATTGCACCAAATGGTTCCCTAGGATGCCAAAATTCTTCCGCACCCGGCGGGTGCGCTAGACCGAGGAAACGATGGCGGAAAGCCTCCCGGCAACCTTGCGTGCCTGCTCCTTATCGGCGGCCTCCACCATGACGCGGAAAACCTCCTCAGTGCCGGAGGGGCGCAGCAGGACGCGGCCGGTTTCGCCGAGTTCTTCCTCAGCCTGGGCAATGGCTTCTTGTACTTCGGGGGCGTCCATGATGACACCCTTATCAGAAACCGGCACGTTAATGAGCACCTGCGGCAGCACGGTCATCACCGATGCCAATTCCTTCAGGGACTTTCCGGACTTGGCCATGCGCGCCATGATGGACAGGCCAGTAAGCGTGCCGTCGCCAGTCGTGCAATCATCTGGCAACACCACGTGGCCAGACTGCTCGCCGCCCAAGGAGAAATCGCCGCGGTTGAGCTCTTCCAGTACGTAGCGGTCACCTACTGCGGTGTGGCGCACCTCGATGCCTTGTTCCTGCATGGCTAGCTTCAGGCCTAGGTTAGACATGACGGTTGCTACCAGAGTGTTATAGCGCAGGTCATTATCCTCCTTCATACCTACGGCCAGCAGTGCCATAATCTGGTCACCGTCGACAACATTGCCCTCGGCGTCCACAGCCAGGCAACGGTCGGCGTCGCCATCGTGTGCCAAGCCCAGATCGGCGCCATGCTCGACGACGGCCGCCTGTGCCTTTTCAATGTGCGTCGAACCGCAGTCCTCATTGATATTAAAGGCATTCGGCTTGTTGTGGATAGCAATAACTTCTGCACCAGCCGCCTCATAAGCGATCGGAGCAACCTTGGAAGCCGCACCATTGGCGGTGTCTACGACCACCTTGATGCCGCTGAGGTCGGTGGAGACCACTTCCTTCAAGTGGTTGAGGTAGCGCTCGCGCCCATCCGGGGCCTCCGAGATGATGCGGCCCAGCTTGGTGCCGGTCGGGCCATCCTCGGTGAGGTTTTCCATCGTGGCCTGAATCTGATCTTCTACCTCGTCCGGCAGCTTCTTACCGCCTGCGGAGAAGAACTTGATGCCGTTGTCTGGCATCGGATTATGGGAGGCGGAAATCATCACGCCCAAATCCGCACCGTAGTCATCCGTCAGGTAGGCAATCGCCGGCGTCGGCAGCACGCCCACGCGCACCACGTCCACGCCGCGGGAAGCCAGACCGGACGCAATCGCCGCATCCAGCATCTCGCCAGAAACACGCGGGTCGCGGCCGATAATTGCCAGCGGCTGGCGCTCGTAGGATTCACGCTTGGCGGTAAATACCTCCGCAGCGGCCTGGCCTAGTTGCAAGGCCAGAATCGGGGTCAGCTTCTTGTTCGCGAGGCCGCGAACGCCATCGGTTCCAAAAAGTCGAGTCATGCAGTCAATTATGCACCGCACACCCCACCCGTTGCATGTTAGGGCGAGATTAGACAGGTTTAGCCCCAACCAATCCTTCATTGCTATCCCCGATACGCTAAATAAAATGTTCCATTTCGGATGAAGTATGCAACCATCTAATACGTGACATCTCACTCTTTCCCTTTAGAGAGGAACTTCTCATGACGAGATCTCGCTCAATAAGTGACCACTCCTCTGAACCTCCTTCGAGGAAGGCACGAACGGCTATAACCAAGGCGGCTTCCGGCGAGCGCTCTATCCATCCTGCGCTCATCCCCGGAGTCAGCGTCGAAAATACTCGTGCCGATTTCAAGACAAACAAAACTGTCTTTGCAGTGGCGCTTGCCGCGACCATCGCGATCATCGTGTGGGCAATCGTGGCACCAGACAACTTGGCCAACACGGGCACCAACCTGCAGGCGTGGGTGGTGCAAAACTTCGGTTGGCTTTTCACGATTATCATGATCGCAGCTACGATTTTTCTGCTGTCCATTGCGATCGCCCCTACAGGAAAGATCAAATTAGGTGCCGATGACTCGGAACCTGATTTCTCCCGTTCCTCGTGGATTGCAATGCTATTTGCCGCAGGCTTGGGGATCGGACTGGTCTTTTACGGCCCAATGGAACCGCTATCCCATTTCTTGACCCCACCGCCGTATCTTTCGGATGTGGAACCAGCCAGCGAGGAGGCAGTTCTGCCTGCCTTCTCGCAAGCTATTCTCCACCAAGCTACGCTGCCGTGGATGGTGTATGCGCTGGTCGGCGGATCCCTCGCTTATGCTGCCTACCGCCGCGGCCGTCTGCCGCTCATTTCCTCCCTTTTCGAGCCCATCGCAACCAACTCCAATAACCGTGTCATAGGAAAAATCGTCGACATCTTTTCTGTCCTGGTCACGCTTTTTGGTACCGCGACCTCACTAGGCATTGGCGCGCTACAGATCCGTACTGGAACATCGATTGTCACCGGAAAGCCTCTGGAAGGCGACGGAATAATGGTTGCGATCATTTCCATACTCACCGTCATCTTCATCATTTCGGCGATGTCCGGTATCAAACGAGGCATTCGCATTTTGTCGAATATCAACATGGGCCTCGTTGTTGGCTTGGGACTATTCGTTCTAATTACGGGACCAACGATGTATATCCTCGATCTGATTCCAGCGTCACTGTTGCAGTTTTTCAACAACTTCGCGGACATGATGTCCGTTGCGCCCTCGCAAGGTGAGACCGAAAAAGAATTTGTTACCGCTTGGACGATGCTCTACTGGGCATGGTGGATTTCTTGGTCGCCCTTCGTCGGTATGTTCATTGCGAAAATTTCGCGCGGCCGGTCTATCCGCGAATTTGTACTGGTCATCATGCTCGTACCAACATCGCTGTCTCTGCTCTGGTACGTAATTTTTGGTGCCACCGCTATCAAGACTCACCTCGACGGACACGGCATCGAAATCAAGGATTCCGGTGAAAACGTCATGTTCGACGTCGTGAGAACGCTGCCGCTTTCTAGCATCAGTACCATCGCCGTACTCGTAGCAGTGATCGTTTTCTTTAATACTGCTGCGGATTCTGCCACCAATGTCATGGGTTCGATGTCCCAATCAGGCCGCCCAGTTCCTTCGACTCCAATTTCCATCATCTGGGGAGCTGCACTGGGTGGGATCTCCTTGGCTCTACTTCTCATCGCCGGCCAAGACGCATTGAGCGGACTGCAAGCAATCATGGTGTCGTGCTCGTTGCCTTTCGCCTTTATCCTCATCGGAATTATGGTTTCCTGGGGCAAAGACCTAGCACGAGATCCGCTCATTCTGCGCCGCAACTACGCTACCGCCGCCATTGCCCGCGGTGTCCAGTACGGACTGCAAGAGCACAACGGTGACTTCATCTTTGGCTCCTCTGCAGTTCCAGAAAGCCAGGGCGCTGGTGCAAAGATTGAAAGCGATGACCCATATCTGCACGAGTGGTATACCGAATCTGCTACTGATGAATACCTTGCAGACCAAGCGACGCTGCGTGAACAGCAGCGAGAGGAGCTCGAAGCCTTCGAGGAAAAGCACAAGAAGGATTCGCAGCAAGATAGTTAGCCTTAGCAGCTATTTTTGCAGCCGATTAGGCCCGCCTCAACGCCCTGACTTTCTCGAGTATTCGTGAGCGGCAGGCGGGCTTTAGCGTAACTACTCCACCCTTGTTATTGGGGGAGAAAGAAAGTGCCCCCACTCTTCACAGACAGGTAAAACGACGAAAGCCGCCGCCTCCCAAAGGAAGCAGCGGCTTTGCGTAGCGCTTGCGCGCGCAGTAGAAGCGAGATTAACGCTTGGAGTACTGCGGTGCGCGACGTGCCTTGTGCAGACCAGCCTTCTTACGCTCAACTGCACGAGCATCTCGGGTGAGCAGACCAGCCTTCTTGAGGGCGGTGCGGTCAGCCGGGTTGTAGATGTTCAGTGCACGAGCGATAGCCAGACGCAGAGCGCCAGCCTGACCGGTTGGGCCGCCGCCGTTAACGGTGACCTTGAGGTCGAACTGGTTCTCGCGCTCCAGGAGGGTCAGCGGAGTGAGGATATCCTGCTGGTGCAGCTTGTTCGGGAAGTACTCGCCGAACTCGCGGCCGTTAACCACGATCTGGCCGGAGCCAGCAACGAGGCGAACACGGGCGACGGCGCGCTTACGGCGACCGACGGTCTGGATCGGGCCCTCGTGTACCGGAGCGGCAGCCTCGACCTCTTCGGTCTCGGCCGGTGCGATGGAATCACCGATGGTGTTGGTGAACTCTTCGGTAGCGGCGCTTGCTGCAGCGATGTCAGCAGCGTCGGCTACGTTGTTGTCGATGTTCTGCTCAGACATTACTGTGCCACCTGCTTAAACTCGAAGGTTTCCGGCTTCTGGCCGGCGTACGGGTGCTCTTCGCCTGCGAAGACGTGCAGCTTCTTGATGGAAGCGCGGGAGAGCTTGTTGTGCGGCATCATGCCGGCAACGGATTCTTCGATAACGCGAACCGGGTTGGCGTCCAAAGACTGACCCAGGGTCATGGACTTCAGGCCGCCCGGGTAACCGGAGTGACGGTAGCGCATCTCGCGGCCGCGCTTGGTGGAAGAAACGTGGATCTTGTCAGCGTTGATAATGATGACGTGGTCACCAGCGTCAACGTTCGGTGCGAACTGTGGCTTGTGCTTGCCGCGCAGCAGGTCTGCAACGGTGGAAGCGAGCTTGCCCAGCACCACATCAGTAGCGTCGATGACGTACCACTTGCGGGTGATGTCACCGCTCTTTGGGTGGAAAGTAGACAATTTGACTCCTTGAAAGTCTGTCTCGGAACTGCCGGCCAGCGCTAAGCATCCATTCACTCCCGTACAGCGGCCGGTGGAGACCTGCAGGGAGCGCTTCGCCAGCTGCTTGCCGACGAGCGAACACATAGGTTTCCTACCCTACTTGCTCACCTGCCCAAAGACCAAAACACCGAAGCCGGCACCTTCCGCGGCTCAAACGGGAGGTGCCGGCTCGTAGGTACGGACTAGAAAAGGAATAGCCACGCTGGTTTCTTGGCCAGGGCTGCGGCTGCGTCCGCCTCCTGCCACGCGGGTGTGGTCAGTGGCACCGCAGCCCCGACGGGAACAGCGTGGAACCGTGCAAACAGGGTGTGGATTTAACCCCAGCTTGCGGCAGCGCGACGGTTGACGTCGCTCATTGCATCATTGCCCTGCGAGACGGTCTTGGAGATGGTGGCGAGCACGGTGTTGAGTTCCTGGGACGCCTTGTCCCACTTGGCCTGCGCTTGGTTATAAGCCACGGCGGACTCGCCTTCCCAAGTGCTCACCATGGGCTGAAGGCGCGCCTTCAGGTCTGCCAGGGTGCTGTTGATGCGACCAGAGGTGGCGTTGATATCGGCTGCGGCGGAAGAAATGGCACCGAATTCGTACTTGATCTCGGACATGTGGTGATGGATTCCCTTCTGTGAATCTATAGCTTTTGGGCTGCGGAGTAGTGAAGTGTGCGGTGCGGTTTAGAGGGCGAGCCCGCCGCCCACGTTGGAGAAGGCCTGGGTGTTTTCTGCTTCCACGTTGTCGAAATTGTGGGCATTGCTGCGGATATTGTCAGAGATAGAAGCCAAGGCCTCGCGCAGCTGCTGCGCAGAGGTGTTGTAGCGCTGCATCAGGTCATCGAAGGAGACCTGCGCCTGGCCGGCCCAGCTGCCGCGGACGGAGTCGACGACGCCCTGCAGGCGGGTGAGCTCACCCTGGACTTCATCGTTGGTGTTATCGACTTTGCCGGCGGTGGCAATCATGACATCGGCTTGTGTCTTGAAAGTCTGAGACATAAGAGTGCGCCCCTCCTTAGGGCGGATGAGATTGTGTGTATTTCCCCCGAAAAAGCAGCTGTGCTTCGCATCTGTGCTTTCTCACCTTTATTGGACTGAACTTTCCGCCAAACGGTTCCCGGCTAGGCAAAGTTTTTAAGACTATTTTTTGACTAGGCTTTCCGTGGCCATACGGCAAGCCGCTTTTTGAACGGCGTTGGAGTTATGCCGGGTATGGCACCCCACGGACATCTGGTGCCCACGGTCTTCCCAGGTAGTCCATTCCACCAAGGAGCCGTCCCCAGGGTCTTCGGTATAGGTCAGTCGCCCGGCCTCATCGGTGGCATCGCGAAGCGCCGGATCTTCGTCAACCTGCGCGTGAATTTCTTTAAACAGGGCATCCGCCGGCACGTTAAACATCTCATCCGCCGCCAGCAGGATGCGTAGGTTTGGGTCTTCCCCGGTGGCGGTGACCAGGCCATCTTCTATTTTGGTGTGGAACCCACTGGGGACGACTACGGACATTCCCTCCACATCTAAGCGCTTTTCGCCTGGGCTCAATCCGTCACTGCCGGAATCTGACGCGCCCGGAATTCCCGGTTGTGGCGAGGCCGGCGCGGACTCCGTTGCGCCCTCGCGGCTTGGCGCGGCAGCGCGGGGTTGCGGGCGCGCGGTATCCGAAGCGGTATCGCCATCGCCTGAAGCTTGGGCACCGATAGCCCACCAAGAAGCTCCGGCCACGGCGATGATGACCACGGCAATTGCCACATGAAAGATATCGATAGCTCCGAGCCAACCGCGCAGGCGGTCGGTCCAGCGTGGCGTTACCGGCTCGTCGTAGGCAGGCGCCTCCATCACCGTAGTGGGAGGCGCCGAATCCGTGGCTTCAGTAGCCGGGTGAGGGGGCGGACCGAGTGGGTCCGGGGCCACTAGCGGAGAGATGGTTGGTTCTGGATCGATGAGGCGCACCCCGGTGACTTCCAATTGCCGGCAAATGATGGTGGTAGCTTCCTGCGCAATTCCCGTGCCGGAAGAGTCTGCCACCACGCAGGCTTCCACGTCGGGCCAGGACGGTCCCGCCATCTTGGATATTTGATCCATGACTTGGCCTAAGGCCCAGCCTTCCACAACGCCAGTTCCCGGCAGGTCATAGCGGTAGACCGTTTCGGGGCCTTCAAAGATGGTGGCCGCATCTAGGATGGTGACGGTAATGGGGACGGCGGTGGTCTCCCCACCGGTGGGGATCGGGGTGTCGGTTGGCGTATGCGCGCTGAGATTGGTGGTCATTTACTTCTCTCCTTCTAGGTACACCGCTTGGGCGACGCCGAGGTTTTCACTGCGGATGCTCCACTGACCGCGGCCGGGTGGTTGGTGGCAGGGCTTGAGTCCGAAGATGGTTCCTTCGTCGCGGTCGGCGTCAAAAAGCAGCAGCGCCGGCTGCAGATCGCGAACCGCGGAAAAGAATTGGCCGAATAGGGCGCGGCCGATGCCGCCGGATTTGCGAGCGATAACAAGGTGCAGGCCAATGTCGCGGGCATGGGGAAGCAACTCCAATAGCGGCGAGACGGCAATATCGCTCAGCAGGTCCGCATCATCGATGACTAGGTAAATGTCTGGGCCCTGCCACCAATCTCGTGCGGCGAGCTGCGCTGGGGTAATGTCCGGGCCAGGCAGGCGAGATTCCAGGGTCCGGACTGTATCGACAATGGTCTCTTGCGCACTCGACTGCGTCGCGGCGTAGGCAGCAACCATGTTCTGGTCCAAGGTTCCCAGGTGGGCTCGGCGCTGGTCGATGACCACGAGTCTGGCGTCTTCCCGCGCAAAAGCGCTAATGCCGCGCATGATCTGCGCCAGGAAGGTGGACTTGCCGCAGCCCTGCGCGCCTATGGCCACTAGGTGCGGCTCACGAGACGGATTCCAGGTCAGCGTATCAAGGTCGCGCCCGCCGATGCCCCAGGCGATCTCGCCGGTGGGCACGCCTCCTTGAGCCGCGAGTGCGGACGGGGTAAGCACGGCGGGCAGCATCTTGAGCGGTGGAACTGGATCAGCCGCAGCATGCACGCGGCAGATGTGGGCGATGTCCTGGTTGGAGGTGCGAGCTAAGAGCATATTCTCACCCGCCAAGGTGAGCCCGCGGCCCGGCGCGCTGGGGAGCTTTTGCTGTAGTTTGCGGTCGATAAGCGAATCCAAGGCCTCACCAAGGCGCAGCTCGAGGCGGTTGGCAATGAGATCGCGGATAGCCGGGCGCATCGTGGTCCACCGCGAAGTGGCAATGATGACATGCACGTGGGCGGAGGCACCATCGGCGACGATCTCGGTGACCTTCTCCGCTATGTCTTCAAACTCGGCATTCGAGGTACCAATGTGGTGCCAGCCATCAATGACAAGGAAGGTTGCGCACCCTTCTGGGCGGCGGATAAACCCGGCTACTTCGTCGACGATGCGCCGTACCTTTTCGCCCTCCTCACGCCCGGCAACTCCGGCCACGTGGGGCAGTCGTTCTAGGGACGATAGCTGACCGCCGCCAAGATCAATGACGTAGAAGCGTGCCGCCTGCGGGTCATGCCGTAGAGCTAACGCAGAGACGATCGTGCGCAGCGCACTCGATTTACCGGACTGCGGGCCACCACACAGGGCCATGTGTCCGCCGTGCTGGGTGAAATCAATAATCAGCTCGTCCTGGCGTTGGTAATACGGCCTATCGATAATGCCGATGGGCGCACGCAGCGGCCCTTGGTCCGCTGTGGGCGAGACTGCACCCGCGTCATCTGCACCGGAAAGCCCTGGCAACGCGGATAGCTCAATAACCGGCGGTAGCGGCGGCAACCAAATGCGGTGCGCCGATTGATCGCGCAGGTTCGCCTCTTCTGCTGCGGCGCGCATGACCTCGGTAAGCACAGTGGTGGAGTCATCGAGTACCACCGCAGCGCTAGTATTGTCCTCTTCCTCGGACCAGCCATGAAAGAGCTGCACGCGGCCGCGGTTTGGGGCGGGGTGGTCCACGGAGACGTCGGCAAGCGCCCGGCGCGGCAGGGGCCCGGACACGTAGGAAGCTTGAAAGCGGGTCAAGGCCTCGGCATCGGATTTGAGGTAGCCCGCGCCGGGCTGGCCGGGCAGGTGGTAGGCATCGGTCACGCCCAAGACCTGGCGGGATTCCGCTGAGGAGAAGGTTTTCAGGCCGATTCGGTAGGACAAGTGGGAATCTAGCCCCCGCAAGCGGCCTTCTTCGAGCCTTTGGGAGGCCAAAAGCAGGTGTACGTGGAGACTGCGCCCCAAGCGGCCGACGGCGACGAAGAGTTCCGCAAAATCCGGGTGCTGACCCAAAAGCTCCGAGAACTCATCGACGACGATAACCAAGGCCGGCAAGGGCCCATGCTCACGCACGGCGGTAGCAGAAGCGTTGTACTCACTGACATTGGCAAAGTTTCCGGCGGTGCGCAGCAGCTCTTGGCGCCGGTTCATCTCGCCAGAGATGGCATCGTACATGCGCTCTACCAGAGTAGATTCCTCCTCCAGGTTGGTGATCACCGCGGAAGTATGCGGCAGGCGGTCGCAGCCTAAGAATGTCGCGCCGCCCTTGAAATCCACGAGCACGAGGTTAAGCTCGTCCGGACTATGGGTAGCCGCCAGCGCGGTGACAAGGGTGCGCAGCAGCTCGGATTTGCCGCTGCCGGTCGCACCAATGCACAGTCCGTGCGGGCCCATACCGCCGTGGGCCGATTCCTTGAGATCCACCGTGACGGGCTGGCCCGCCGTATCGATACCAATGGGCACCATGAGACGCGCCGACCCCTCCCGGCCATGCCACATGCCACTGGCCGCTAGCTCTTCCACATCGCGATAGCCCAGAAGGCCCATAAGGTCACTGCCGCGCCGGCCAGAAGTGCTATCGGGGCGGCGGTAGGAGGCCATACTGCGCGCAAGCAATGTCGCGCCGGCCGCACTCATTCCGTCGGGAGAACCAAGGTCTTCCACCCCTGCCGCGGTGACCACCTGCAGCTGCTCCCCTGCCACGAGGCTTAGGCCTTCGTGCTCAGCGCGTACCCCCAGCGCCGAAGACGGCGCCCCACCAACCTCAATGATGGTGGTATAGGAATCATCGTGGAAAAAGTCTTCGGTGCCCGTGGTCAGCGCGCCATCGACTATGAGGATACGAAAGCGCGCCTTTTCCGGTGTGCGCGCATGGGGCAGCCACTTCAGCCACTCCCACTGGCCGCCGATGGCCTCGATACCGCAGGTTTCCGGTCCATGCGCCAACGCCATCTGCAGCACCATTGCGCGCACCAAATCGCGGGAGGGATCTGCGGGCTCTTCGCCCCGAATCGACGCTATTCCGGACACGGACAAGAAGCGAAAGGCCTGCAGTTGGATAACCACCGGCATATCGGGAACGGTGCCCACCGCCTTAATGGTCTGGCGCATGCTTACCGCACACACCGGGTCCAGGTCTTCAGTGGCACCGGAATCCGGCACGTTGATGGGGGTGCACAACGTCGTTGGTCCAGTTCCCACGCGTACCTCGAGGGCGTCCGAGTCATCCGGGCCACGCTCCCACATGCGGCGCGAGCCGACTAGAGTGCTAAGTTCCACCGGTGCGGGGTGGCGATAACATTCATGTGCACGCTGCGCCGAAGCATTGCGCAGCGCCTTTTCCCGCAAGGCTTTGATGTGGCGCAGGTAGGTGCGCCGGGTTTCATCCGGATCCTGCCCGCTGTTATTGGGCCCAAACATCATGGCCATGCTCGCCAGCATCATCAATGGAAACATCAAGGCCATCGGGCTAATCTGCCGGGATTCCCCAGCGCCTAACACCATGAGGGCGACCATGCCGAGCATCGCCGCAATCATCACCACCGGAAGCAGCAGCCGCACCAGCGGCACCGGTTGCGGGCGCACCGCCTCCGGGACTTCCTCCGCCTCGATGCTGCCGGTGGGCAGTGGCGGCGCAGCATCCCGCAATGGCATGGTCAACGGCTCAATGACGCGGGTATCCCCGATCCCAAGCATGCCTAAATAACCTCCCCCGAGCCACGCGCCAAGCGCCCTTGGCCCCCTGCCAAGATTCCCCGCGCTGCGGTGGACACGTCGCCACTAGTAAGCCACAATATGTGACATTGGGCAAGGGGGACGCCCACAATCCATACATTTTTCGGGGGACATCATGACTACTGCAACGGCGCATCATCTGCGCCTTACCGTTCGCATTCATGCCGGCGCCTTCCACAAGGAGGCGGACGTGGCGCTACCGCTAAGCTCCAGCGTGGGAGAGCTTTTGGCGGAGATCACTGACTTGGTGGATGCGCCCACCATTTCTGAACCCTGGCGCGCCAGTACAGCCTCCGGCCGCGCCATCGATCTCACCGCCCCTCTGGCTGCCACTGCGCTCACGGAAGGCTCAATTCTTGTTATTAGTCCGCGCGAGCGCCGGCCTGCACCGGTGATTCGGGATGCGGCGGAATCGCTTGCCGCCGCGGCTGAGGAGGATACTACCGCCGCCCTTCCCACCATCTGGGCATGGGCAGGGCTGCTTGCCGCCTTCGCCCTAGTGTGGGTTAGCACCCTTCCCCTAGCGGCGTGGGCGGCGTTGAGCGCTGGAGCCCTGTTGCTCGCCTTGTGGACCCGTGCCCTATCACTGGTGCACCTTAGCCTGGTAGCCGGCATGGCGTGTGGCTGGGTGGTGATTTCGCCCTCGCTTGGCGAAGCCCCCTTTGCCGCACTCACCGCCTGCGTCGCCCTCCTCATCGTACTGCTTGCCTGCCACGTCACCGGGTTGAGCACGGTTCGCACTACCGCCGTGGCACTCACCGTCTCGGTGCTGTTGTTGGTCGCGGCTTTGGGCTACCTGCTGCCCGGACCAGGGACGGGTCTCCAGGGCAGCCACGGTACGGCGGCAGCCGCCTGCGTGGTGATCGCCGGCATTATCCTGTTGGCCGCAGCTCCTGCGCTGACCGTTGCCACCGCTGGGCTCAAAGTCCCGCAGCTGCCCACGGCCGGCCAAGACCTCGCGGTTTCGGATACCGTCCAGCCGGATGTCGATATCCGTGCCCGGCGCGCCGGCAGCGCCTATGAGGGAATGTGCTGTGGGCTGGCGCTCTGTCTCATTCCGGCCCTGATCGCCCTCTCGCTGACGGGCAGTGGTCCGGCCTTGGCGCCGACGAGCGGCGCGCCCGATTCTCTCGCCGAGTACGTTGCGGTGCTCTTTGGTGCTGAGCACACCGGCGCGGGCTTCGTCCAAGCACTCTGCGTGACCACCGCGGGTGCCGTCGTCATGCATGCCGCCCGGCACGGTCGTGCGTTGGCTAGCTGGGCCCTGATGCTGCTGGCGATGACCGCCTGTCTCGCTACGTGCTTATGCGCTACCCACGCGGTGGCGAATTCCGGGATTGCCGATGCCTGGGCACCAATACTTGTTGCCTGCCTGGTTCTCCTCGCCATGCTGAGCGCCCCGCTGTGGGCGCCCAAGGTGGACGGGCTCGAGCCCACCACCATCGCGTGGTTTGAACGCATAGAATCCCTCGCCATTGCCGCTAGTTTGCCGCTGGCCGCGCACCTAGCCGGTGTCTTCGTGCTCATCAGGGGGCTTGGATAATGCGCGTGCTACCTGCCGCTTTAGTAGTTGCATTCGCTGCAGGACTGACTGCTGCTCCCTATGCGGCCGCTCGCGAGCCGGACCGCGAATGCGCCGCCGCGCATTCGTCACCGCTTTCGCCCCAACCAAGCGAGGAGCAGCTAGACTACCGGGCCCGTTTACATTCCTTTGCTACCGGGGAAGGCGTCAAAGTAGCCGTTATCGATACTGGCGTTGCCCGTCACGACCAACTGCGGCATCTCAGCAGTGGCGCGGACCTTGTCGCGCCGGAGTCCCCAGAGCCGCATCGCGATTGCGACCTGCACGGCACCGTCGTGGCCGGTGTCATCGCCGGACACGATATCGGTATCGCCCCGCGAGCAGAAATCTACGCTGTGCGCCAGACCAGCGCGCACTATCGCCAGGAAGCGGAAGACAGTACCACCGGATCGCTGGACACCTTGGCCCGCGCCATTGATGACGCCGCCGCTGCCGGTGCCCGCGTCATCAACATCTCCGTTGTCTCCTGTGTCCCGCCAGATGTGGCCGCGCAGGTCGATACCTCTCGCTTGGATCGTGCTTTGGCGCATGCGGAAGACTCCGGGGCCGTGGTGATCGCAGCATCCGGCAATGCGTCCTCTGGCAGCTGTGAGATGGGTGACCGCGTCTTTCCGGCGGATTCGCCCACGGTGCTCTCAGTAAGCGCCCAAGCGGATTCGCACGAACTCGCTGACTACTCGTTGAATTCGGCCGACGGACCCCAGCTTGCTGCGCAAGGTTTCATTCCGCTTGCGCTCAACCCTGAGGGTGGATGGGCCGATGGTAAGGAAGGCACGGACGGAACGGCGCAGTTCCATGGCACCTCCTTTGCCGCGCCGGTGGTCAGCGGCACCGCTGCCCTCTTGGCACAACGCTTTCCCGATGATAGCCCGGCCGTCCTCCGCAAGCGCTTGGAGGACGCCGCGGAGCCAGGGCACGGCTTCATCGACCCGCTCACCGTGCTCACCCACGTGGAAGCGGGCCCGGACGTCGATACCCGAGCTATGACCATCCGCCCCGCCGACGAAGTCGACTCGCGCGCCCCCACACGCAGTGCCTGGGTGCTGGGTGGGTTAGCGCTGGCGCTTGCTGCGTGGGCGGTGTGGCGCGGGCTGCGGCCTAAGAACTAACCTGCAGCGCCTGCTCACGGTTGAGCGCGGAGCCTTCCGGCAGCAACCGCAGGATCTCCCACGGCACCTGCGCGCCCACTCCGGTGCCAAGGGCTTCCAAAGTCTCTTTGTCCTTGACCTCGTGCCGCTGCCCCGTGGGTGAGACCACGTGATAGCCATGGCCGCTGTCTACGCCTACGCCACCAGCGTTGAGCCCACCAAAGCGATGGGCCACCGACTCACCTGCCAAGGCGACAGTGCCCGCTTGGGCAGGTACCACTACCCCGCCGCCCTCGTTAGCAGCACACATCCAGCCATCGTCCGGGCTTAGGAAGCGGAAGGACGTGGAGGGAAGGTTGAGGTTTAAGGGGGCGTCGGCAAGCGCAGCAATCTCCTGCGGCGTGGCTGTTGTCTCCTTGGCACCCACGCCTGTGAGTATCTCCGCCTGCGTAGGCGTGAGCTCAGCTACGCCCTCGGACGTACGCGCCCACAAACCTTGGCCGGTATCGACGACCTCGGGTGGTTCGGCCGGAAAGTTCAGCGGTGGCAGCTCCGCAAAGGCATTGAGCAGCTCAGGCGGCACGGGCCAAGTGTGGGTACTATCGTCCACGCCCACCGCCCGACGCACGACACGCCCTTCGGTGCTGGAGGGATCTGGCAGCGCCACGCGGCCTTCCTGGGTGACAAGCCACTGCGTGCCCTCGGATTCCACCAGTGCGGCGCGCTCCTCACCGAGGCTTTTCTGCTCGGGCTCGGCAAGGACAATAACCTCCTGCGACGCTACCTGGTGACCGCCAATGCTGGTCGGGTTATCTGTAGACGGCGCCTCATCCTTGCCGGCCAAACACGCTGCCCATCGCTCTTGGGGATTCTCGCCTGCCGCCGCGAGGTACCCAGGGGCATCCGAGATACCCACCGGTGAGCCCAGTAGCGCTTCTTGCAGGTGCTCATCCCCAATGGTCTGCGCCTCGGCCGCCTGCCCGGCGATAATGCGCGCCGAAGCCAGGTTGAAAACCGGGTGGTAGGTGTCATTGACATCCACAAAGAGCTGGCCCTGCTCCGAGCGCACAATCGGCGCATCACCCGGCTGCGGGCTCGGCTGCAGCCAGGCCAACATGCCAGAGCCCACCGCAAGGAAGGCGACGCCGACCCCGCCGAAAAGGAGCGCTTTGCGGCGCCTAGCCAAAGGATCGTGAATCATGCGGATATCGCCTAAGACGAGCCCATGCTCGACGCGGCGGCGCAAGAATTTATGGCCCGATACCTGGGCCTTGGTAGTAGGCAGCGGACGTGCCATGATTTTCCCCCGAAAAGTCTGTGTACACCCAGCACACAGGCTATCCCAGGTAGGCGACCGCTGCCACTTGGGCGCTAGTCGACGCTGCGCCTTTCGCGGGTGACCTCGGCGCGGGCGGCCAGCTGGTCCGCCGCCGGATAATCAACGGCGACGAGCGAGAGCCCCTTCGCCGGAGCCACGGGGATGCTGGAAGAGCGCTTCGTCTCCTGCAGCAGTGCCGCGGCGAAGTCGGCATCGCGCCGCCCCTCGCCCACGCGCAGGCAACAACCCACCAGCGAGCGCACCATCGACCAGCAAAACGCATCGGCGCTCACGCTGGCCTCAAAAAGCTCCGGTTCTTCGGGCGTGGAAACGTCGCGCCAAGAAAATTCCTGCAATTCGCGAATGGTCGTGGCATTCGGCTTGGCCTTACAAAAAGCCGCAAAATCGTGTAGGCCTACCAGGGCAGTGGCGGCTTCTTGCATGGCATCGATATCCACCGGCTTAATCCACTCGGCCGTATCCCGCGCACGGGTTGGCAGCGCGCCGCGCGGGTTGGTGGTAATCCGGTAGACGTAGTGCCGCCGCAGCGCCGAAAACCGCGCGTCAAAGCCCGCGGGGGCAAACTCGCAGCCGTGTACTCGAACATCTTCTGGCAGAAGCTTTGCTAACCGACGCACCAGCTTCGCCGGCTCCCCTGCCACCGAGCGCTGCGCCAGCATTTCTGTGGGAACGTCCACGTGCGCCACCTGGCCACGAGCGTGAACGCCAGCATCCGTGCGCCCAGCTACGGTAAGCGACACCTCCGTGCGCGCAATCATGGCGAACTTCTCTTCCAACACGCCTTGCACCGTGCGCAGACCGCCCTTCTGCTTGGCCCAGCCATGAAAGTCCGTGCCGTCATAAGCCAAGTCCAAGCGCAGGCGAACGAACCCGTCCGCCGGCCCTTCGGGGGAAGTCGATGCTGCATCTGTCATAGTGGGCTTCATGCTACCGGAGCATCTTCTCCCCACCGGCGCTGGGTCGGCCGTGCAACGCCCCCTTGCTGGGATGCGGACATGAAAAAGCCGCCGCCCTCCCACGGGTGGGAAAGGCGGCGGCCACGCGCTAGGGCCGAAGGGAAATTACTTCTCCTCGGACTCCTCAGCTGCGGTCTCCTCGGCAGGTGCCTCGGTCTCAGCAGCCTCGTCTGCCTTAGCTTCCTCGGCCTGCTTGGAAGCAGCAGCACGGGTAGCGCGGTTAGCCTCAGAAGTTACGGTCTCCTCGAGAACGAGGGAGATCTGGGACATCGGGGCGTTGTCACCGGTGCGGTTGTCCAGCTTGATGGTGCGGGTGTAGCCACCCTCACGGTTCTCAAACTTCGGGGCTACCTCGTCGAACAGGTAAGAAACAACATCCTTGCGCGGGATGAGCTTCAGAACTGCGCGGCGGTCAGCAACGGTGCCGGACTTAGCCTTGGTGATGATCTTTTCGATGTACGGGCGAAGAACCTTCGCCTTGGCATCGGTGGTCTTGATAGCGCCGTGCTCGATCAGGCTGGCTGCCAAGTTGCTCAGCATGTGAGCCTGCTGCTTGGCGGAGCCGCCGAGACGGGCACCCTTCTTAGGGGTTGGCATTGTGTACTCCTCGTATGCGGTAAAAGTTGAGCGCGCGGCAATTAGGTCATTGCCGCAAGTCAGCGGGGTTCTTTACTCGGAATCCTCAGCAGCCGGATCCTTGAAATCACCGGTTTCTGCGTCGTAGCCCTCGAGCTGGGTCGGGTCGAAGTCCTCAGGGGTGTCCTTGAGAGCCAGGCCCAAGTTAGCCAGCTTGATCTTTACCTCATTGATCGACTTCTGGCCGAAGTTGCGGATATCCAGCAGGTCGGACTCGGTGCATTCAGCGAGCTCACCCACGGTGTGGATCTCCTGACGCTTCAGGCAGTTATAAGAGCGGACGGAGAAGTTCAGGTCCTCGATCGGCATGCCATAAGCAGCGATGTACTCGGTCTCCTGCGGGGAGGGTCCGATCTCGATGCCTTCGGCAGCGTTGTTCAGCTCGCGGGCCAGGCCGAAGAGCTCGACCAGGGTGCCGCCGGCGGAAGCCAGGGCATCGCGTGCAGAAATCGAGTTCTTGGTTTCGACGTCGATGGTCAGCTTGTCAAAGTCGGTGCGCTGCTCAACACGAGTTGCCTCGACCTTGTAGGAGACCTTGAGGACCGGGGAGTAAATCTGGTCGACCGGGATGCGGCCGATCTCACCGGAGGTAGGAGCGGCTGGGACATAGCCACGGCCGCGTTCGACGACGAGCTCAATGTCCAGCTTGGCGGTGTCATTCAGGGAAGCGATGTGCAGATCCGGGTTGTGGATCTCCACGCCAGCCGGCGGCTGGATATCGCCCGCGGTGACATCGCCTGGGCCTTCCTTGCTCAGGTACATAACAACCGGCTCATCGGAGTCGGAAGAAAGCACCATGCTCTTGATGTTCAAGATGATCTCGGAAACGTCTTCCTTCACACCGTTGATGGTGGTGAACTCGTGGAGAACACCATCGATCTTGATGGAGGTTACCGCTGCACCCGGAATGGAGGACAGCAGGGTACGACGCAGCGAGTTACCGAGGGTGTAGCCAAAGCCCGGCTCGAGCGGTTCGATGACGAACTTGGAACGAGACGAGTCGATGAATTCCTCGGTGAGCTGAGGACGCTGGGAAATGAGCATTGAAATTCTCCTTTTCGGCGACCGCTATTTGACGCCGGTAGAGGGGTAAAAACCTTCGGGATTGAAGATTCCTGGTTATCCGCCAGGCCATTACAGGCCGTGCGGTATAACAGTTTACTTCGAGTAAAGCTCGACGATGAGCTGCTCCTGCAGCGGAATGTCGATCTGAGCGCGCTCGGGCAGCTGGTGCACGAGGATGCGCAGGGTATCAGGAACAACCTGCAGCCATGCCGGTACGTTGGCATCGATGAGGGCGTCCTGAGCATCTTCGAACCATTCCATCTTCTTGGAGCGGTCACGGACATCGATGATGTCGTACTGGGTGACCTTGTAGGAAGGAACGTTGATGTTCTTGCCGTTCACGGTGAAGTGACCGTGGGAGACAAGCTGGCGAGCCTGGCGGCGGGTGCGTGCCAGACCTGCACGGTAAACTACGTTGTCCAGGCGGGACTCGAGCAGGATAACCAGGTTATCGCCGGTCTTGCCTGGGAGGCGGTTAGCCTCTGCGTAGTAGCGACGGAACTGACGCTCCAGCACACCGTAGGTGTACTTTGCCTTCTGCTTCTCCTGGAGCTGCAGCAGGTACTCAGATTCCTTGATGCGGTTGCGGCCAGCCTGTCCCGGTGGGTACGGGCGGCGCTCGAATGCCATATCGCCGCCGACCAAGTCGACGCGAAGACGGCGGGATACGCGGGTAGCGGGGCCAGTGTAACGAGCCATTTTCTTACCTCTTCCTTTCCCTTAAACCTTGCGGCGCTTGGTCGGACGGCAGCCGTTGTGCGGCTGTGGGGTTGCATCCGTGATCGAGGAAACCTCGAGGCCTGCAGCCTGCAGGGAGCGGATGGCGGTCTCGCGGCCGGAGCCCGGACCCTTGACGAATACGTCAACCTTCTTCATGCCATGATCCATTGCCTTGCGAGCAGCGTTCTCGGCTGCCATCTGAGCGGCGAACGGAGTGGACTTACGGGACCCCTTGAAGCCAACGTGGCCGGAGGATGCCCAAGAGATAACAGCACCGGTCTGATCGGTGATCGAGACGATGGTGTTATTGAAGGTGGACTTGATGTATGCGTGGCCGAGGGCCACATTCTTCTTTACGACGCGACGGCCGGAACGGCGCGCGCCGGAACGAGTCTTTGGAGGCATGAACTACTTCTTCTTTCCTGCGATCGTCTTCTTCGGACCCTTACGAGTGCGCGCATTGGTCTTGGTGCGCTGGCCACGTACAGGCAGGCCACGGCGGTGGCGCAGACCCTTGTAGCTTCCGATTTCAATCTTGCGGCGGATATCAGCCTGAACCTGACGGCGGAGGTCACCCTCAACCTTCCAGGTAGCCTCAATTGCGTCACGGAGCGCCGACAGCTGGTCATCATCCAGGTTGTCAGTGCGCAGGTCAGGAGAAATGCCAGTCTTTTCTAGCAGTTCCTTGGCACGGGTTGGACCGATGCCGTAGATGTAGGTGAGAGCGACCTCCATGCGCTTATTGCGGGGGAGGTCAACACCAGCTAGACGTGCCATATGGCGTGTCCTTTCGGGTTGTTACGGCGGTTTTCTCCCCATCCGTCCCGCTCCATGCAACGCTTCGCCCGGACCGTGCCGGGAATCCTTGGGTTGCTTACCAGTGCGGGCTCAGGCCACCGTAGCCTGAGGTGGACAGAGTGAACCTGTGGGTTCACCCTTGGGTGAGGAGGCTTACTGTCTTTACTTGTAGCGGTAGACGATGCGTCCGCGGGTCAGGTCATAAGGAGACAGCTCTACCACCACGCGATCCTCTGGGAGGATGCGAATGTAGTGCTGACGCATCTTGCCAGAAATGTGTGCAAGAACCTTGTGTCCATTGTCGAGCTCGACACGGAACATTGCGTTGGGCAAAGGCTCGATAATTCGGCCTTCTACCTCGATTGCGCCTTCCTTAGCCATAACCTCTACTTTTCTGGCGACGGCCAAGTGTGCCGTCACCTGCATGTTTGTTGTCTACTGCGGTGGCGTATCCGCGCCAGCCTCGCTGACGCTATACACCGACTTAACAGCATACGCTGCAGCGACACGTTTTCCAAACCGCTGCACTTTCCGACGCCCCGTTAGCTCGCCCGCCCCTCCCCCTAAGCCAGCAAAATCCCCCGAACCGATTCTCCTCTTCGGAAGAATAGTTCGGGGGATGAGGCTTTCGCTTAAGCGCGGGCCTTAGTAGATAAAGACCTTATCGCCAACCTGTACATTATCCCAGTAGCGCTTTGCAGCGTCTGGCGGCAGGTGAACGCAACCATTGGAATCAACGGCCGGGTCATCCAGGTGGAAGGCGTGACCGTTATTGGTGAAGTAGATGGAGTATGGCATCGGCGCGTTATTGAACTCGCGGGAGATGTCATGCTCTACCTTGCGGCCAACGTAGAACGTGCCGCGCGGGGTCTCCTGTCCACGCATGCCAGCAGACATGGCCGGGGACACGTAGGACACCTTGCCGCCGTCCTGCAACCAGGTGCGGCGACCGTCGAGATCAACGCATACTTTGGCATCGGCCGGGCACGGGCCACGGTCGAACTGGTTGGCGCGGCGCTGTGCTTCCGCCTTGCGTGCGGCAGCCTCAGAACGAGCCTTCTCAGCAGCGACGCGCTCAGCGTTGGCGCGAGCGGCGGCCTCGCGGGCCTTGCGTGCTTCCTCATTCTTCTGTGCAATCAAGCCTGGGAAGAGGAATTCTACGGCGCCGTCCACAGCGGTCTGGACGCTAGGTGCCAGTTCCGGGGAGAACTTCTCTGCCTGGTCCAGGATCTGGTTGCGGGTATTCCAGGCCTGCTCGCGGCTCTGGCCATGGAAGTTATCCAGCTGCTTCTTTGCCTCAGCGGTGAGCTGGTCCAGGCCGGACTGGGAAGAGAACTGAGCGAGGTCGGAGTTTGCCTTGGAGCTGAGCTGATCCAGGTTCGGAATCTCCTGGGCGGTAGCGGCAGGAGCCGCAATGGTGGTGCTCAAGGCCATCACGCCAGCGACTGCGGGCGCTGCAACCGTGGCACGGATCTTGCGGAAGCTAAATTTAGACATGGCTGTGAGTATAAACCTTTCAGGGGCATATGCCTAGTGCAACAGGCATATCGGGGAATAAATGTCAGTAGCGGCGGGTAAGAATACGGGGCCCATCGGCGGTCGCGGCCACCGTATGCTCCCAGTGAGCGGCAAAGGAGCCATCGAGGGTAACGACCGTCCAGTCATCCTCTAGCACGGCAGAATCCTCTGTGCCCAAAGTTAGCATGGGTTCAATAGCTAGGACGGAACCTTCTTGGATCAGCGGGCCGCGCCCCGGGCGGCCCTCGTTGGCCAGGTAAGGATCCTCGTGCATGGTGCGTCCGATGCCGTGACCGCCATAGCCATCCACGATGAAAAGATCCACGCCGAACTTCTGCTCGGCCCGGCGGGTGGCTTGCTCTAGGGCATGGGAGACGTCGGTAAGCAGATTGCCCGGAACCATAGCTTGCATGCCCTCCATGAGGACATACTCGGTGGCCTTATTGAGGGCTGCGACGTCTGCATCGAGCTCGCCTACTGCAAAGGACCAAGCGCTATCGCCTACCCAGCCATCGAGCGTGGCACCGCAATCGATGGACACCAAGTCGCCATCTGCGAGGACGGTTTCCTTATCCGGAATGCCGTGCACGATGACGTCATTAACGGAAGCACAGATGGAGCCCGGAAATCCTTCGTACCCCTTGAAGGTGGGATAGGCGCCGGCATCGCGAATGGTCTGCTCAGCCACCGCATCCAGCTCGAGGGTAGATACGCCAGACGCCGCAGCAGCGCGGACTTCCTGCAGTGCCTTGCCAACAATCTCGCCGGCGGCCTGCATGGCGTCTAGCTCGCCCGGGGTGCGGGCGGGGATGCGCTTACTGCGGCGTCGAAAAGCCATGCTTACTTACCCAGTGCTTCCATCGCACGGGCGTTGATTTCCTCCACGGCGCCTTCGGCCTTGATGGAGATGATGGCATCGCCGTAGTGCTCGATAAGCGGGAAGGTTTCCTGGCGGTAGACACCGAGGCGGGTGCGGATAGTCTCCTCATTATCGTCGGCGCGGCCACGGGCCATCATGCGCTCAACAACAACATCCTCAGAGACCTCGAAGTTGAGAACTCCGTCGAGCTTCTCGCCCTTCTTAGCAAGCAGCTCCTCCAAGATGTCTGCTTGCTCGGTGGTACGTGGGAAGCCGTCCAGCAGGAAGCCATTTTTGGCGTCATCCTGATTAAGGCGGTCCTCGACCATACGGGCGGTGACGTCGGTAGGTACCAGCTTGCCTGCATCGATGTAGGACTTTGCCTCTACACCCAGCGGAGTGCCTTCGCCAATGTTGGCGCGGAACAGGTCGCCGGTGGAGATGTGCGGAACGTTCAGCTTCTCGCTGAGGATAGCTGCCTGGGTGCCCTTGCCGGCACCGGGAGGTCCTAGAAGTACAAGACGCATTACTTAAGTAGTCCTTCGTAGTTGGATTGCAGTAGCTGGGACTCGATCTGCTTGACCGTGGTCAAGGCGACGGAGACCATAATCAGGATGGCCGTACCACCAAAGGCGGAGGTGCCGCTGGCGGAGGAGCTGCCTACGCCGAGGTCCAAGAGGATATTCGGCAGGATGGCGATAAGTGCCAGGTACAGGGCGCCCACGCACAGCAGACGGTTCATCACATAACCAAGGTACTCCGCGGTCGGACGGCCCGGGCGAATACCCGGGATAAAGCCGCCGTACTTCTTCATATTATCCGCCTGCTCTGCCGGATCGTACTGGACCGAGACATAGAAGTAAGCGAAGAAGATGGTCAGGACGAAGTACAGCACGATGTACTGCCAGGAGGAAGGTGCCTGCAGGTGCGCGATGACATTGCGCTGCCACCAGTTATCCGGGGTGCCGGGGGAGCCAGAGTTCACAATCTGGGTAATGAGGACCGGCATGTAGATAAGGGAGGAAGCGAAGATGACCGGGATAACGCCGGCCTGGTTGACCTTCAGCGGCAGGTAGGTAGAGGAACCACCGTACTGGCGGCGGCCGACCATGCGCTTTGCGTACTGAACCGGAATGCGGCGCTGGCCCTGCTCGATGAAGGTAATGCCAACAACTAGGACGACCAAGCCGGCTACAACCATGGCGAAGACGAGGCCGCCATTGTTCTGCAGGATGCTTGCACCATCGGTGGGCAGGCGGGTTGCGATACCAGCGAAGATGAGCAGGGACATGCCGTTACCGATGCCCTTTTCGGTGATGAGCTCACCCATCCACATCACCAGTACAGCGCCGGAGGTCATGGTGATGACCAAGACAATGAGGGTGAAGAAGTTTCGGTCATCTGCCAAGACCGGTACGCCCTGGCCCAGCAGCTGCTCACGGTCTGCCAGCGCGACGATGCCGGAGGATTGCAGCAACGCCAACGCGAGGGTCAGGTAGCGGGTGTACTGGGTCATCTTGGCCTGACCGGACTGGCCCTCCTTCTTCAATTCCTCAAAGCGAGGAATGACCACGGTCAGCAGCTGCACAATAATAGACGCCGTAATGTACGGCATGATGCCGATAGCGAAGATCGACAGCTGCAGCAGCGCACCACCCGAGAAGAGGTTGATGACGGAGTAAAGGTCTCCGGACTGCTCGGTCAACTGGCGCAAACGGCCAGCAATAGACGCATAGTCAACACCCGGAGACGGGATCTGTGCACCGACGCGGTACGCGATGATCATCACGATGGTGAAGATGATCTTCTTACGTAGGTCGGCATCCTTGAAAGCCTGGACAATGGCGGACACTACAAAATCCTCCTGGCCTACCGCTGCCGAACGCAAAATCTAGGGAGGGTTTCGCGTTCACACACGGAGGTGGAAACTCATCTACCCCTAGGAAACCACACCCCCTGAGCCAGAAAGCTTAGGGGAAATTCAGGTTTCCTTCAGGGACGGTTGAACACTTATGACCCCATTACCCTACCAGCCTTACCCCACATAGCCACATTAAGACCCAATAGTGTGACCATGATTGCTTGATCTTTCGCGCGTTTTGCATCCGGGGTTTACCATGAGGGGTATTGCCCCCGCGCAATCCCCTTAAATAGTCTCCGACCTCACAGCCTTGCGCTTCGAGGCCGTTATTGGTGTGAACCAAATGTTTCGAAAGAAGTACTTATGAGCAAGAAATTCACGCCGATGACCGTTGCTGAGATCATCGACGTTTTTGTCCCTAGCCCCAACCCCTTCCGCTGGGAGGCCTTTGACGGGTCCGCGACCGGACCAGAAGACGCCCAATACAAGGTGACTATTAATAGCCTTGAGGGCCTCTCTTTTATTGCTACCCATCCCGGCGATGTCGGTTTTGCGCGTGCATATGTCACGGACGGCATCACGGTGCATGGCGATCACCCGGCCCACCCCTATGGAATTTTTGATGCGCTGCATGCCATGTATGACAAATTCCAGAAGCCGGATGCCAAGACCCTGGCGCGCGTTGTTCGCTCCCTAGCATCCATGGGCGCCTTCCAAATCCAGCCGGTCCCCGAGGTGGAGCGCGCTTCATGGCTGCGCCGCAAGCTACACGACGGCCTGTCCAAGCACTCGAAACAGCGCGATGCCGATGTCATTTCTGATCACTATGACGTTGGCAATGATTTCTACGAGCTGTTCTTGGGCGATTCGATGACCTACACCTGCGCCTACTACCCCTCCCCAGACGCCACGCTAGAGGAAGCGCAGGAAAATAAGTACCGCCTCATCTTTGACAAACTCCGCCTCAAAGAGGGCGACCGCCACTTGGATGTGGGCTGCGGCTGGGGCGGTATGGTGCGCTACGCGGCACGCCGCGGCGTGAAGTCCATCGGCGTCACCCTCTCCAAGGAACAGGCCGAGTGGGGCCAGCGCAAGATTGAGGAGGAAGGCCTCCAAGACTTGGCGGAGGTCCGCTTCATGGACTACCGCGATATCACCGAAGAGGGCTTCGATGCTATCTCCGCCATCGGCATTATCGAGCACATTGGCGTGAAGAACTACAACGACTTCTTCAAGTTCCTCCACGGCAAATTGAAGGTCGGTGGCCTGATGCTCAACCACAACATCACCTACCCGGATAACCACAAGACTCCCAAGGGCGGCTTCATTGACCGCTATATCTTCCCTGACGGCGAGCTCACCGGCTCCGGCAATGTCACCAAGGCCATGCAAGACAATGGCTTTGAAGTCATTCACACCGAGTCTCTGCGCTTTGATTACATGCGCACGCTGCACGATTGGTGCGAGAACCTGAAGGACAATTGGGACGAGGCCTGCGCAACCGTGGGCCTGCCCACCGCCCGCCTCTACGGCATTTATATGGCCGGATCTGAGTGGGGCTTTGAGCGCAATATCATCAACCTGTATCACTTCCTCGGCGTCAAGCTAGGCGAGGCCGGTTCCCGCGCCGGCGTTCCCGAGCGCCGCTGGTGGGAAGATAGCCGCTTTTAAGGAGGGGTGTCATGACTCTCATTGATAACCTGCGTGAACGCCTCGCCGCCGCCCAGCCGCGGCCAGTGGATGCCATGCCCATTGAGCCGGTGGGGTGGACGGCGCACCAGGAGGGCGTCGATAAGCTACTGGCGAGCTTCCGTGCCGTCCCGGCCGGAAAGCGCGTGCGCCTAGCAAAGAAAACCTCCAACCTCTTCCGCAGCCGCAGCGAGGAGCAGGAGGGCCTCGACGTATCCGGCCTTAGCGGCGTCATTGAGGTCGATCCAGTTGCCCGCACGGCCGATGTGCAGGGCATGTGTACCTATGAGGACCTCGTGGATGCCACTTTGCCCCACGGCCTCATGCCCTTCGTCGTACCGCAGCTTAAGACCATTACTTTGGGGGGTGCGGTTACTGGCATGGGCGTGGAATCCACCAGCTTCCGCAACGGTCTCCCACACGAGTCCGTGCTGGAGATGGATGTCCTTACCGGCACCGGCGAGATTCTCACCTGCTCCCGCGAAGACAACGTCGATCTCTTCCGCCTGTTCCCCAACTCCTATGGCTCGCTGGGCTACGCGGTGCGCCTCAAGATTGAGCTGGAACCCGTGCCCGCCTATGTAGAGCTGCGCGAAGAGCGTTTCCACACCGTGGAGGAAGCGAGCCGCGCGCTTGCCGACGTCGCCTCTTCCCACACCCACCGCGGCGAACCCGTCCACGGCCTCGACGGCGTAGTCTTCTCCGAGGACGAGGCGTACCTTGTCTTTGCCCGCTTTACTGATGAGGAGGGACCAACCTCCGATTACACGCGGGACAAGATTTACTACCGCAGCATTCAGCACGCCTCTGGCATCCGCCGCGATCGCCTCACCATCCGCGATTACATCTGGCGCTGGGATACCGACTGGTTCTGGTGCTCGCGTGCTTTTGGTGCGCAGAACCCGAAGGTGCGCAAGGTGTGGCCGCGCGAGCTTCGCCGCAGCTCCTTCTATTGGAAGCTGGTCCGACTCGACCGCAAATACGAGCTGGAATATAACTTCATCAAAAAGCCCCACGGCAAGCCGCGCGCCGAGCGCGTGGTGCAGGATATTGAGGTCACCCCAGAAAACCTGCCGGAATTCCTCCATTGGTTCTTTAATGCCTCCGATATTCAACCGGTGTGGCTGTGCCCTATCCGACTGCGCGATGGCGTAAACGAACTTGTTGGCACTGGCGACCTTGCCTCTGACTCCGCTGACCCATGGCCGCTGTATCCGCTTCGCCCCGGACAAACCTGGGTCAACGTTGGCTTTTGGTCCGGCGTGGAAGGGGATCATGTGGATCCCTCCGCTCCGAATAATGGCGCATTCAACCGCGTTATCGAAGCCAAGGTCAACGAGCTGGGCGGGCACAAATCCCTCTACTCAGAGGCCTTCTATTCCCGGGAGAAGTTCGAAGAGCTCTACGGCGGCAGTCTTCCTGCCTCCATTAAAGCGGTGACCGATCCGGATGACCGCTTCCCCGGCCTGTACGAGAAGACCGTAGACGAGGCCTAGGCCTTTCCTCCCCCGCGGCTACTCTGGTGGGAAAAGCAAAAAGGGTGGAACGCCCTCCCCGAGCGTTCCACCCTCCTTTTTCGTCCCAAAGTCTCGGGACATTCGCGCTTTAGTAGGCAGTGGTGATGTTGTCGTAGCCGTTGATCTTCAGGGCGTCCATGACGCGCTGCACAGCTGCCTCATCCTTCTCCGGGTTGTAAGTCTCCGGGAAGGTCAGGTGAGCAGAGTGATCGTCCTTAAACTCGATGTTCATGAACTCGTGGCCGGCCTCCTGGGTAGCAAGCGCCAGCTCGCGCTGCACGGCCAGCTTACCGCTCTGCAGGTTGCCACCGTTGAACCCTGGATCGACCTCTTCGGCACCCTCTGCGTCACCGTTGATGACGTCTTCCTTGTCACCGGTGATACGGCCCTTCTCAGCGTGGGCGCCCGGCTGCTGGTCCTGCGCAGGCTGCTCACCAGCCTCGACCGGTGCGGTCTGGGCGTTCTCAGCAGGATCCGGCTGGGAGAGCTGTTCTTGGGCATCGACCGGGCCGGTAGAGCCAGCAAATGGCATGATGGCAGCAACTGCGGTTGCGAGCAGGGAAGAAACAGACGACATAAGAAGCTCCTTAACGTTAGATGATTTTCAACTAAGGACGACTGTAACACTCGTGAATATATATCGCTATACCACTAACCTTATTTATTTATAAAGCTTTGCTGTCAACAATGTTCACTGCCGAGTGCTGGCATTCGCCCCGCCCAACTATTCGCGCCAACCCCGGTGCGTCCGTCATAAAGCACTAAAAATCCCCCTGCCCCGCGTGTGCGGAGAGGGGGATGAAATCTACCTAGAGGAGATTACTTGGTGTTGGCGGAACCGCCAGCAGCCTCGATCTTCTCAACAGCAGACTTGGAGAACTTGTCAGCGGTGACGTTCAACTTAACGTTGATGTCACCGTTGCCCAGAACCTTGACCGGCTTGTTAGCGCGGACCAGGCCGGCAGCTGCGATGTCAGCAACGGTGATGTCGCCGCCATCTGCGAACTTCTCAGCCAGGTCAGCTACGTTAACTACCTGGTACTCAACATGGTTCGGGTTCTTGAAGCCCTTCAACTTAGGCAGACGCATGTGGATCGGCATCTGGCCACCCTCGAAAGCAGCGGAAACCTGCTTACGAGCACCGGTGCCCTTGGTACCGCGACCAGCGGTCTTACCCTTGGATGCCTCACCGCGGCCGACGCGGGTCTTAGGCTTGTTTGCTCCTGCGGTTGGGCGCAGGTCGTGCAGCTTGATGATATCAGCCATGGTTTACTCCCCTGCCACTTCTTCGACGGTGACCAGGTGGCGAACCTTGTGAACCATACCGCGAACGATCGGGGTGTCCTGCTTAACTACGGAGTGACCGATGCGCTTGAGACCAAGAGCCTCAATGTTCTTGCGGTGGTTCGGCTTGGTGCCCACCAGGCCCTTTACCTGTGTAATCTTCAGAGCCATTGCTTATGCCTCCTGACCTGCGCGCTTGCGCAGCATACGGGCCGGGGTGACCTCTTCGATGGACTTGCCACGACGTGCGGCAACCTCTTCAGGGCGGACCAGCTGCTTGAGGCCGTCCACGGTAGCGCGGACGACGTTGAGTGCATTGTCGGAGCCCAGGGACTTCGACAGGATGTCCTGCACGCCAGCGCATTCGAGCACTGGACGAGCAGCACCACCAGCGATAACACCGGTACCAGGTGCGGCAGGCTTCATCATGACGATGCCAGCTGCGTCGCGACCCTCAACCGGGTGGGTGATGGTGCCGGCAATCATCGGAACGCGGAAGAAGTTCTTGCGAGCCTCTTCAGCACCCTTCTGGATTGCGGCTGGGACTTCCTTGGCCTTGCCGTAGCCAACGCCAACCTGACCCTGGCCGTCACCTACGACGACGAGGGCGGTGAAGGACATGTTGCGGCCACCCTTAACGGTCTTGGAGACGCGGTTGATGGTCACAACGCGCTCGATGTACTTATCGCGCTCGTTGTCCTGGTGGTTACGACGATCGTTGCGGCGGCCGTTGCCACCGCGGTTGTTCTTGTTGTTCTCGGCGGAGCGTCCGCCGTCACGCTGTTCACGGTCCGACATTAGGCGTTCCTTCCGTTGATGTTTCCGTTGACGATGATCATTAGAACTTCAGACCACCTTCACGTGCGGCGTCAGCCAGCGCAGCGACGCGGCCGTGGTACTTGTAGCCTGCGCGGTCAAATACGACGTGCTCGATGCCAGCGGCCTTAGCGCGCTCGGCAACCAACTCGCCTACCTTGGCAGCCTTGGCCTTCTTATCGCCCTCGAGTGCACGAACGTCCGCCTCCATGGAGGATGCGGAGACCAGGGTGTGGCCTGCCAGGTCGTCGATGACCTGCACGTGCATGTGACGGGAGGAGCGGTGAAGAACCAGACGCGGTGCCTCAGGGGTGCCACGCAGAGTCTTACGGATACGGAAGTGACGGCGTGCGCGTGCTTCGCGACGACGAGAGGAAATGTCCTTGCCGACTGGAGTGCGCTTGGTGTTTTCAGTGTTTGCCATTGCTTACTTACCCGTCTTTCCGACCTTGCGACGGATCTGCTCGCCCTCGTAGCGAATACCCTTGCCCTTGTAAGGATCGTCCTTACGCAGACGACGGATATTAGCGGCGATCTGTCCGACTAGTTGCTTGTCAATACCGGTAATGGACAGCTTGGTTGCGCCGTCCACTGCGAAGGTAATTCCCTCCGGAGCCTCGATGAGGATCGGGTGGGAGTAGCCCAGGCTGAATTCCAGGTCCTTACCCTTCTGCTGAACACGGTAGCCAACACCGAAGATTTCCATCTTGATGGTGTAGCCCTCGGTCACGCCAACAACGGCGTTGTTCAGCAGGGAGCGGGACAGACCGTGCAGGGCACGGTGCTTGCGGTGGTCATCAGGGCGGGAGACGGACAGTACGCCGTCTTCCAGGTTGATGGCGATAGGCTCTGGAACGTTAACGCTCTGGGTACCCTTAGGGCCCTTCACCTGAACGTCTTGGCCGTTGATCTTGATTTCGACGCCGTTCGGTACGGCGATTGGTGCTAGACCGACTCGAGACATGTGTCAAACCTCCCTTTACCAGACGTAGGCGAGAACTTCTCCGCCTACGCCCTTCTCCTCAGCCTGACGGTCAGTCAGCACGCCGTGGGACGTGGAAATGATAGCCACGCCCAGGCCGCCCAAGACCTGTGGCAGTTCGGTGGACTTTGCGTACACACGCAGACCCGGCTTAGACACGCGACGCAGGCCAGACAGGGAGCGCTCGCGGTTGTTGTACTTCAGCTCGAGGGACAGGGTGTGGCCCTCGACGGTGTAGTCAGCGATGTAGCCTTCCTGCTTCAAGATGTCGGCAATGTTTGCCTTCAGCTTGGAGGTAGGCATCGACACGGTGTCATGGTGCGCATTACTTGCGTTGCGCACGCGCGACAGCATGTCGGCAATAGGATCAGTCATAGTCATATGAGTGACCGTGTACCTTTCTCGTTGCGGTTCCCGTGCTCACCAAAGCGTTCTCCGTGTGATTTCGGGCTACTCACGCTCCCTACGGTCAATACCGTAAGGCGCTCGCCACCCTTTGATTCAGACAACGGTCCGCTATCTACGGCGAGGGGCCTACAACAAAGTTGATGTTCAGTTCTTGCATCGGCTCAGCGCTTTCTGCAGCTCAGCGTGCCAAAATCCACAATGATTGGGGCACGCCAACGCCTCGGCGCAAGCACGAGGTACTATGCTACGCCATAACCTGCGGTTTTCCAAATAGTCTTGTGCCTTCATTAGAGTCGAGACCAGCACGAACGTGAATAAGGAGATGGTGATGAGCCAAACACACGAGGACCCCATCCAATCCGCACACGAGTGGCTCGAAGAAGCCGCCCGTCACCTCGGCCTCGATCCCCAGGAGGCGACCGCACTCACCCGCGAAATCCTGGACCTCACCAAGGACGTCGCGCACAAGCGCTCCCGCCCCGCGGCCCCACTTACTGCCTTCCTCGTGGGACTAGCTTCCGGCAACGCAGAGGAAGCCCGCAGCAATATCGATGTCCTGAAGCAGGAGCTGCAGTAATGGCCGGCCGCAAGAACTCTACTTTTGCCGTCACCAAGGTCCGCCTGGGAGATGGCCTGCAGGTCGATACCCGCGCCGATACCGTCGCCGGCGAGGAGCCCCTGGAAATCCGCGCGGGCGGCCAGACCATCACCACCACCATGCGCACTCCCGGCCATGACATTGAGCTGGCGCATGGATTCTTGCATTCAGAGGGCCATATTGCTTCGCTTAGCGACGTCACCGAGGCCCGCTACTGCGCCGGCGCCACCGTCAACGGCATGAATACCTACAACCTGCTCGACATCGATCTGGCGAAGAAGAATGTGCTGGATCTGAGCGATCTTCGGTTGACCACCACAAATTCTGCCTGCGGAGTATGCGGCACCTCTTCTATCGAGGCTTTGACTAAGCAGACCCGCTACCCGATTCCGCATATACCAGTGGACCCCTATGTCGTCGCCAAGCTGCCAGACAAGCTTCGGGCCGAGCAGAAGCAATTTAAAAAGACCGGCGGCATCCACGCCGCCGGTGCGTTCACCTTAGACGGTGAACCGGTAGTCATCCGCGAGGACATCGGCCGTCACAATGCCGCAGATAAGGTCATCGGCCACCTCCTATTAGAGGAACGACTCCCCGCCGATGACCTCATTTTGGTGATGAGCTCGCGCGCCAGCTTCGAGCTCGTCCAAAAGGCTACGATGGCCGGCTTTGGCATGCTGGTTGCCGTCAGCGCCGCCTCCTCCCTGGCCGTAGAAACGGCCCGCGAAACCGGCATGGCGCTCGTCGGCTTCGCCCGCGGCGACCGCTTTAATCTGTATTCCGGCGAGCTCGCCTAATCGCGGTAGGCCTCCGGCCCGCGGTTAAGCCAGGCGTATACGCCGCCAACCAATAGGCCGCCACCGATGAAGTTGCCGATCCATACCAGGATCCAATTGAGAGCTACGTTGCCGGCGGTCAGAGTTGCAGGCACCGGATCGGAGGCGAATAGCGTGATGCTAAACAGACAGAAGTTCGCGATAACGTGCTCCAAGCCCAACGCTACAAAGGCTCCGATAATCGGGATGATGACAAAGAACTTTGAATCCGCATCCTTGGCAAAGATGGCACCGACGATGCCCATGTTGACCACGAAGTTCGCGGCGATGGCCTCTACCAGCATGCCCTGCGGGGACTTGATGAGCTTGCCTTCAGAAACCGTCACCAGCAGGTGCGAAGGATCCAAGTCAGCAAATTTGGCGGACATCGCCATAATGGCGGCAAAGATGATCGCCCCCACCAGGTTGAAAATGGTGGTAATAAGCAGCAAGTAGAGCGCTTTACCCCACCGCACCTGCTTATTGCTGGCGGCATAGACCATGTACATCATGTTGCCGGTAGCCAGATCCGCACCCAAGAGCAAAATGGCGAATAGGCCGACTCCAAAAAACAGGGCAAAAGCCACAGCCCCCAAACCCGGCGCAACGCCATTGACAGCTTGGCCTACCACACCGGCGAAGGCGGTACCGATGCACAAGTATACGCCGGCCAAAGTAGCACGAACTGCAAAGCGAGCGAAGGATTCATCTAATAAGGTGACCTTCTTGACAGCCGCCGCCTTTGCGGAATCATTGAGAGACATCTTCTACCTCATTAATTAGAGCGAATTAAATCCCTCTAATCTTATCGTGGCCACCTGTTTCCGAGCCAATTCCGGGTATGCGCGCCCTTTCGTTGTAAGCTAGAGCTTTCCTATAACCCTTAATTTCTCTTCGGAGGTCGCATGGATTCCCACTACCGGCCGCGGAGGGAACCGAATCGGCTTCCCGCTCATGGGCGCCGGAGCGTTCCATCGCGATCCGACCGCACAGATGCTGATCGCCAGTGGCGCCAGACCGAAACGCGCACCCGCCAACAACAGCGCCGCCGCCCACCGCGCCGCATTGAGGACACATCGCTTCCCCGGCACCGCCGCAAACCCACCCTGTGGGAGCGGATCAAAAGGGCATGGAAGTCCTCTGGCATCCTTCGGGTGGTTATCGGCATCGTCGCCACCGTGTTACTCGCTAGCACAATTAACCGCGTGGCCAATCCTCCAGAGGGACTAGAGACCAATGAAGTCACCGCAGAAGAGGCGCCTGCCATCGACCCTTCACCTGCGGTCGAGCTCTTCATCCCGGCTATTGAGGTCCATGCCGATTTCCAGGACGGCTCCTGCCGCGTAGTTAACGGCGCCATCAATCCGGATTCCATGAATAAGGCCTGCACCTATACAGCCGAAGACCGTCCTTATTCACTGCCGGGCACGACGGCCCAGGACATCGTAGTCATCGCCGGGCATACGGGTGCGGGCGTGCCAGGCGTATTCAATAACCTCTACGATGGATCCGCCAATGAGCACAAGGTTCATCTGGGAGACAAGCTCTACGTGCGCACCCAAGACTCCGGGCAGAACTGGCTCATCTATACCGCAACTGACCTGCACGACCCTGATAAGCAAGGCCTGTCTGACGACACCTCTATCTGGGGCGAAGGCCCCATGCCCGGCCGCCTACTCACCATCAGTTGTATCCAACCTGCGAATCCGCTGGAGCCAGCGGTGCGCAACGCGGTCGTCGGCTGGCAGTATGAGGGCACCACGCACACAGAGGCCGAAAGCGCTTAAGCCAGGCCCGCACACGCCAGCGCCTGCGCACCTTTGAAATCAAGATGCTCGGTAAAACTAGAAAATCCCAACGCCCCTTCCGGGGAGTTGGGATTTTTAGCGCTCTATTTACTTGAACGGGAAGCCGAGCTCGCGCAGGAGCTTGCGGCCCTCGTCGTCGTTAGTAGCGGTGGTAACGACGGTGATGTCCATACCACGAGGGCGATCGATCTTGTCGATGTCGATCTCGTAGAACATGGACTGCTCGGACAGGCCGAAGGTGTAGTTGCCGTGGCCGTCGAACTGCTGATCAGACAGGCCGCGGAAGTCACGAATACGTGGCAGCGCGATGGTCAGCAGGCGGTCCAGGAACTCCCACATACGGTCGCCGCGCAGGGTAACGCGTGCACCGATAGGCATGCCCTCACGGAGCTTGAAGTTCGCGATGGACTTCTTAGCGCGACGCAGCTGTGGCTTCTGACCGGTAATAGCGGTCAGGTCCTCGAGTGCGCCGTTGATGACCTTGGAGTCACGTGCGGCTTCGCCAACACCCATGTTGACAACAACCTTGGTGACGCCAGGGATCTGCATGACGTTGTCGTACTTGAACTCGTCATTCAGGGACTTGCGGATTTCCTCGCGGTAGCGAGTCTTCAGACGCGGGGTGTAGTTCTCGCTCATTTTTAGATGTCCTTCCCGTTGCTACGCGCGATACGGACCTTCTTGCCGTTCTCGTCGAAACGGTAGCCCACGCGGGTCGGGTTGCCTTCGGAGTCAACGATCGCAACGTTGGACACGTGGATCGGAGCTTCCTGGGTAACGATTCCGCCGGACTCGGCGCCACGCTCGGCAGCAGAGTTTGCGACGTGCTTCTTAATGCGGTTAACGCCCTCAACGAGGACCTTGTCACGCTTTGGGTATGCCTCGATGACCTTGCCCTTCGCGCCCTTATCTGGGCCCGAAATGACGATCACCATATCTCCCTTATGGATCTTCATAAGACTAGATCACCTCCGGTGCGAGAGAAACGATCTTCATGAAACGCTTGTCACGAAGTTCGCGAGCAACCGGTCCGAAGATACGGGTACCACGAGGCTCGCTATCGCCCTTGAGAACAACTGCAGCGTTCTCGTCAAAGCGAATGTAGGAGCCGTCTGGACGACGGGTTTCCTTCTTCGCACGGACGATAACTGCCTTTACAATGTCGCCTTCCTTGACGTTGCCACCTGGGACAGCGTCCTTGACAGTCGCGACGATGACGTCGCCGATGCCAGCGGAGCGTCGGACAGAGCCGCCGAGAACGCGGATGCACAGCAGTTCACGTGCACCAGAGTTGTCGGCGACGCGCAGACGCGATTCTTGCTGAATCACTATGGGTCTCCTGACCTGGATTGATGTGCGGTAAGATTTCCGTCCTTGCCACACGCGGTCTACAAACTTACGATGCTCAAGCCTTTACAACGGACTGTGCCGAAGGGTCTCGGACCGGCGGTTCGGAAACGCACCGCTACGGGCCGACCAGCTTTTGCAACCTATACATTCAACCACACGTCAGCGCCCATACCAAAACACCGCTTGGCGCTTGCCGACACCCCTCTCTTCCCAATTTATTTTCGCGAACACCCCCACTTACCCCTTGGCCCCTAATTTCGAATGCAGCGACACGCATACATGACAAAGTTGACCGTACTATCTGCACTTACATACAACATCACACCGACCCTTAGTGCAATTTTAGCCACACAGCTGTTCTATTTTTCTAGGTTTTCCACAGTCGTAACGCATGAAAATTACAGTTAACTGCCGTTTTTCGCGTGACAACTGTGAACCTTGTGACTATTGTGATTGGCGTCGAGAACGACTCATATCTTTTGGCGCGTACCTCCACCGGATGCGCGTGACAACACATTCCCTTAAGGAGAACCACATGAAGCGTTTGCCACAGACTCTGACCGCTGCAGCACTGACCGGCGCTCTCGCCTTCGGCGGCGCAGCTGTTGCCCAGGCTCAGGAAGACAAGATTGAAGATAAGCCAGTTGCTGAAATGCCAAACGGTGACAGCAATGCTGAAGGCATCCCGGATCCAGAGTCCGTGACTCTGGACGGCGTTGAATACTTCAAGGACGGTGACACCTACAAGTCCCGTCCGGAGTTCGGCGCTCCGGTTGAGCTGTCCAAGGAACAGGCATTGGCCGCCCGCGACAAGCAGGCCGAGGAACTTACCGCGGACCAGCCCGAAGAAGCTCCCGCAGGTGAGCAGGTTACCGACGCCGAAGGTGACGAAGGCAACGAAGGTGTCCCGGCTCCGGCCACCAAGAAGGACGCTGAGGGCAACGAGTGGTACCAGAGCCTGAAGGATCCGGCCGTCTACGTAAACGACCCGGCTAAGGTGAACGAAGAGATCACCGACGAGATGCGCGAAGCTTATGCAAAGGCATTCCCGTCTGAGGCTCCGGAGAAGCCAGAGTTCGACAAGAAGAAGCTGGCTTGGTTGGCACTTCCGGCAGCGCTGGTTATCGGTGGCATCACTTGGTACCTGTCCCAGGACGGCAAGACCTACGTCAAGGACGAGGCACGCAAGGGCCAGGAGCCAACCGCTGAGGAGAAGGCTGCTTCCGAGCAGATGCTGAACGCCAACAAGGATGAGGTTCTTGCTCAGGGCGGCAAGCTGGCCGAGGGCGACGCTGCTCAGGCTGGCGCACCGGCTGCACCGGCTGCTGGCGAGGGCACCGCTTCCGTTCGCGGCATGGCCGCTGAGACCGGCTCCAACTCCGTTGCACAGGCTCTGGCTGCTCTGGCCGTAGCTGCAATGGTTGCTGCTGGCGCCTTCGCTGCACGCCGCAAGTTCTTCGCTTAAGAAAGAACTCCCCTACTGAGTAGGGGCTGAAACTGAGACTGGCTGTGCCGGTCGGACTTCGGTCCGGCCGGCACAGCTTTTTGTATGCCTGACTAAAACTTCGGTCACGCAGAATCAAGGGCCCATCCGAGTAAAGGCCGATCTGATCAGGCTGAATTGAGGCGGGAAAGGCCGATCTGAGGAGTGGTTTTCCTCAGATCGGCCTGATCACTATGGACCTAATGGGATGGCCCTAAGATGATGGGCTCGAGAGCCCACCGTTTGCTTTCAGAGATGCATACTAGGACGCGGCTTCGGAAGCCGGCGAGGCTGTCTGTGCAGGTACTGCGGCGGGCTTGGGGTCCACGGTGAAGATATCGGTGCCGGAGCCAATGAGCTCGCCGGGGCGGAAGGCCTCGGTAGGGATCACCGGGCCGGTCTTCTTTGAATTGGAGACAACCACCGGGGTGGTCACAGGAAGGCCGGCGGCCTTAATGGCCTCGATGTCGAATTCGGCGAGGACATCGCCCCGCTTGACCTCATCGCCCTTGTTTACGTGGGAGGTGAAGTGCTCGCCTTTGAGGTTTACCGTATCGAAGCCAATATGCATGAGGATATCGATATTGCCCACTGCCGGGTCCTTGGTGCGGATGGCGTAGGCGTGGTGGGAGGGGAAGGTGACGGTGACTTTGCCGTCGGCAGGCGCAACCAGTTTCCCCACGGTCGGCTCGATTGCCACGCCTTGGCCCAGCTTGCCGCCGGCAAACATAGGATCGCTGACCTGAGACAGTGGCACGGCGGTGCCCTCCAATGGGGAGAAGATGGTGCAGGCATCCTCGGCTGCTACCGCAGCTGGGGTGGCAGCGGCGGCTTGAGCCTCGGCTGCCGGAGGATTCACCTCATCCGGATCAATGGAGCCATTCTTGCGGATGAGCACGCGGCCGTAGAGGTAGGCGCCCACAAAGGCAATCACGAAAGAGATGACACCACACAGGAGGAAGGTCGGAACGAAGCGGGGGACGGAGACGAAGCCGATGAAGCCGGCGGCACCGAGGGCATCGGCAAGCACGCCAAAGATGGCGATGAAGGCCGAAGAAACAGCGGAAGCGGCCATGCCGATATAGAACGGCCAGCGCAGGCGAAGGTTTACGCCGAAGATAGCGGGCTCAGTAATACCGAACAGGGCAGAAATGCCGGAGGCACCGGCCAAGCCCTTGAGCTTTTCGGAGCGGGCCAGGAAGTACACGGCGAGCGCGACACCCCCCTGGGCGATATTGGCCATGGAGGCGATGGGGAAAATAAAGGAGCCGCCCTCATTCCACAACATCGTCTCAATCGGCGGGAAGGATTGGTGCAGACCGGTAATCACGATCGGCGAGTAAGCGAGGCCGAAGAGGAAACCGGCGACAGGACCGGCAAAGTCATAGAGGTTGGCCAAGCCCATGCCAAGCCACTCGCCGGCCGTGCGCAGGATGGGCCCCAGGCCCATAAAAGTAACAAAGCCGGTAATAAGCAGCGTGAGCAGCGGGGTAAGCATGAAGTCCACCGTGCCCTTGAGGTGCTTGTGCAGGAATTTCTCCAAGGTGGCGAGGATCCACGAAATCACCAGGATGGGAAGGATGGAGCCTTGGTATCCGGCCTGGGCGACGTCGAAGCCAAAGATATTCCAGTAGGACATCTCACCGTTATCGATGGCCTCAGCTACGTTGTAGCCGCTGACCAAATCGGGCATGACCATCGCCATGGCCATGCCGGCGCCGAGGAATTCATTGCCGCCAAAGCGTTTCGTCGCGGTAAAGCCGACGAGGATGGGCAGGAAGGCAAAGGGCGCAGAAGCAAGCAGATTAACCAGACCGGCGAAGCCTTCCCAGGCGGGGAACATCTCGATGACGGATTGATCGCCGAATAGACCCTCGGCGGTCAAGACGTTGTTGAGTGCCATGAGCAGACCGCCACCAAGCAAGATGGGGATGAGCGGCACGAAGATATCCGCCAGCACCTTGACCGCACGGCTAAACCAATTGCCGGATTCGGCAGCGATGTCTTTCAGACGGTCAGTGGATACAGCCACGTCCTTGGAAATGAGCTTGGTCATTTCCTGGAAGACGATATTGACGTCACCAGGACCGACGATGACCTGGAACATGCCGCCGGCCTCAAAGGTGCCCTTGAGGTCCGGGTCATTATCCAGCGCGGCGGTATCCACCTTGTCCGAGTCCTGCAGCACCATGCGCAGGCGCGTGGCACAGTGTGCGAGTGCGATGATGTTGTCTTCGCCGCCCAGCGCCTTGAGTGTGCGGGCGGCTACCTCCTTGTGGTCCATAGAAGAGCCCTTCAGTGTAACGGATCACATCCAAATACCGGACGTGACTGCTTATTTCCATTACAGCTGGGATTCGGACCTAAGTCCACACATTCGGGCGGAGTGTTGGCAACTTCACCGATTCCGGGTACACCTAGCCGCGCGGCTCCCATCCCTGCCAGGGGGACTCGCCGAAAACTGCGAAAGAGGCGGCGATGCGACCGCCTCCGGCGTAGACCTCAACGGCGCAGCCATCGGCAATCAGGCGCATTTCACCATCCGGGCAACCGATGGGATCGCCGCCGTTAAAGGCAATGGTCCCGTCGCGTTGGGTGACGCGGAAGGCTTCGTCCCCGGCGGCGTCGATAAGAGCAAAGGAACCCTCGCCCTTGATATCGATGGTGGAGCCAAAACCTTCGCGCCCGTGAGTCTCCGGCAACGCGGACCACAGCGGCTCCTGATGCAGGTAGTTATCCTCCAGCCAGATGCGGCGCGGCAGGGTCAAGGTGTGCACCCAGCCTTGCGTCGGGGTGTCATCTTGTGCGGGCTTGCCCATCCACCCCAGCAGGATGCCATCCTCAGTGGCCTGCGGCGCATAGAACTGGGTGCCATGGTCCAAGAGGGTAAAGCCGCGCTCGATATGGAAGTCTAAGCCATCCAGCGTGCCCACGATATATCCGCAGCGATTCGTTTTTGCCTGGGGGCAGAAGATGAGCACCTGCTTGTCCCCTACCGTGAGGAGATTAGGACACTCCCACATATATCCGCCCGGCAGTTGGGAAGGGTCATCGAAGGCAATCTCGCCCTGAAATTCCCACTGCGCTAAGTCCTGGGAGCGGTACATAACAATGGTGCCACGCTCATCTTCGGTTTGGGCGCCGATGACCATCCGCCAGCCGTCCCCGTCGCGGGTAATCTGCGGGTCGCGGAAGTGGCCCGTAAATCCCTCCGGGGAGTCCGGAATCAGGGGATTATTCTCGTCGCGGAGGTAGATGCCACCCTCCGGGCCCGAAGGATCGATGGCCCGCACGCGGTTCTGGGACGGAATGCGGCGGCCGTCCTCCTTCAGGTTGCCCGTATAGAACAGCCAGACGTCGGTTCCATCCACCACCGCGCCGCCCGAGTAGCAGCCGTCCTTGTCATAAGGCAGATCTGGATACAAAGCATCCGGGTGATGCTGCCACGGCGTGGGAGCCGATACGCTCGCCGTCGCATGCCCCCAGCCCGTGCGCTTGGGCTTGCGGGGAAAGGCCGGGTCGTGCTGGTAGTACACGTGGAGGGTATCGCCATCCACAAAGACGCCATTGGGATCATTGAGGCGGCCTTGCGGCGGGGCCAGGTGAAAATTGGGACGGTAGTTCATATCACCGATACTATGAAAATATGACTATTCATGTGTGCGGCGAAGGCCTGGTGGACCTAGTCCCCGTGGCCCCTGGCAGCTTGAACGACCACACCCCGGCGCTGGGCGGCGGACCATTTAACGTGGCCATCGCGGCGGCACGACTGGGCGCCGATGTGGAATTCCAGTCCCGTATCTCCACCGATGGTTTTGGACAAGAACTTGTCGGCCGCCTCGAGGCCGAGGGTGTCACCACCACGCACCTGCAGCGCGGCGATGAACCCACCACGCTTGCCGTGACGACCATCCACGAGGATGGCTCGGCCTCCTATAACTTCTATATCGAGGGCACGGCCGACCGCCTGGTCGAGCCACAGCTGGTCCCGGCCGATATCGCCTGCTTCGGCACGGTCTCCCTCGCCCTTGAGCCGGGGGCCTCCCGCTATGCGCAACTTCTGAAGGACTTTGCCGCGCAGGGAACCCTGGTCGCCCTCGACCCGAATATCCGACCCTTCTATGCCACTGCGGAGCACCGCGAGTTCTTAACGGAGCTTCTCCCCTACGTGACTTTGTTGAAGCTTTCTGATGAAGAGGTCGAGTTCCTGGGCGACGACCTCATCTCCCAGGTACCCGTTGTAATAGTTACCCGCGGCGGGGAGGGGCTTAGCGTGCGCGCGGGCGATACCACCCTTTCGGTGCCGGCCGCGCAAGTAACCGTCTCCGATACCATCGGTGCCGGCGACACCATCATGGCCGCCCTGCTGACCCAGATTGATGAACGCGGGCTCGACGCCGCCGCCCTTGTTGCCCTGGATCCGGCGCAGTGGAAAGACATCTTGTCCTTCGCCGTGGCTGCCGCCGGCATCACCGTCTCCCGCAAGGGCGCCAATCCCCCGCGCCGCGAGGAAGTAGAGGCTTCGCTATGACCTACACCAAGCGCACTCTGTGGCTGCACGCCGCGCTCTTTGTCCTGGCGTTTCTCGCGTTCATTTTGCCGGTGGTCTTTGGCACCTCCGCTCTGCTGCCGGTCTGGCTCACTGGCGGCTTGAGCTTGGGCATTGCTGCCTGCGCGCTTGTCGACGCCGCCTATAAATTCTTCGCCCCTACCTCCCCTCGTAGCCTCCGCCTGCTCTCTGGTCTTGCCGGCCTCGTTCTGCTCATCGGCTGGGGCATCTGGGTCTATATCTACGGCAATATGGCCGCCGTAGGCACAGGCTCCTATCGAATCGGCACCTTTTTGCTCGGCGCGGGAAGCGTGCTCAATCTTTTTGTAGTGGCAATTTCCTTTCTAGATGTACAACGAAAGGTCAAGTAAAGCCTCTGGCACACAGCCACCATTGTCAGGTCTTCACTAATGCGCCGCTACGACGCGGCGGGGAACGATAATGGGGGCATCGCCAAGCGGATCCTCCCAGGCCTCAGCCTCGATGCCATAGGCCTGCGCCAATACCTTCGGCGACAGCGCTTGTTTCGGTGCCCCACGAGCGATGATATCGCCGGATTTCATCACCACCATGGAATCAGAATAGTGGCCCGCCAGCATGAGGTCGTGCAGGACTACAACCACTGTTTTTCCCGCCTGCGCCTGTGCGCGTGTCAACTCCAACATGCGCATGGCATGGGCGGGGTCGAGAAAGGTCGTGGGTTCGTCGAGAAGCAGCACAGGCGTATCTTGTGCCAGTGCCAACGCCAGCCAGACGCGTTGGCGCTGCCCACCCGATAGCGAAGCGATATCACGATCGAGGAAGTCCACAATGTCGGTAGCCTCGCAGGCCTGCGCAATGATCTCCCGGTCCGTCGCGGAAAGGCCGCGCATCCTCCCCTGATAGGGATGACGCCCGCGCGCGACCAACTCACCCACCCGCAGCTCATCGGGGGCCACGGGGTGCTGTGGCAGCAGCGCCACCTGCTGCGCGGCATCCTTCGCGGACATGGCGTGTAGGTCAACTTCCCCGACCATGACGCTGCCCTGCCGCGGGGCCAGGATTTTCGAGAGAGTTTTCAGCAGCGTGGACTTGCCGCAGCCATTCGGCCCAATGAGCGTGGTAACTTCGCCGGCGCGGGCGTGCAGATCAACGCCGGCAAGGATATCCTCGCCATCCTTATATCCCGCATGAATGCCGGTGGCGTGGAGGCTGCACCGAGGCTTCGGGCTCGTGGTCTGTTTAGGCTGATTAGGCCGATTATCCTTCATTTCTTTTCCTTCATCCACGTCTGACTGTCTAGCACCATCTGGCACCGTGCTTATCCGTTCCCCTGCTGTGCCGCGGCACAACGTTTAGCTGCGCCCGGCCGCATTCCACACCAATATCACCAAGGCGCAGCCACCAATGACCGAGGAAACCGCACCCACCGGTGCATTTACCGGGATAGCGCCAGCGATCACAGCACACACGGTCAGTAATGCGGCACCCGCGGCTGCCGATGCCAGCGGCGATGGCGTGGGGGTGCGCGCCACCATCCGCGCCAGGTGCGGCGCCAACAGCGCGATAAACCCAATGGGCCCCACCACCGAGACCACCACGGCGCTGATACCGGTTGCCGCAATAAGCAGGAGGGCGCGCTGGCGGGCGATGTTCACGCCCAGGGTGGTTGCGGAGGAATCATCATGGGCAAGCAGCGGCAGCTCCCGCGCGCACCAGATGCCGATGGCGAGAAACGGCGCTAATGCCACCAGGAGGGGGAGGATGACCTCCATGTGCACAAATCCAGTCGATCCTGCGAGCCAAGTCTGCGCCTCCGCAGCGCGCAGGATCTGGGCGCTGCGCATTAAATACGCGACGAGGGCGTTAAACATCAGCGATAACGCAATACCGATGATGACGATGCGGTTGCTCGTACCGATGCCACCCAGAACAGCGAGGAGGATGACAACGAGGAGGGCGCCGATCATCGCCAAGCATGCCCGCCACCAAAACTCCGGGATACCCTCGGCGAAACTGGGGCGCGAATGCACGGTGCCCAAGACCACCAGCACCGACGCCCCGCCGGTAACGCCTAAAATATCCGGGGAGGCCAGCGGGTTACGAGCCATGGTTTGCGTCCAAGAACCGGCCAAGCCGAGGGCGGCACCCACGATAACGGTGGCGATGGCAACCGGCAGGCGCAAGTCCCACACCACCCTGATGTGGTTCTTGCTGCCGCCTCCGGTGAGGACATCGATAACCTGCCGCGGACTCAATGCCATGGGACCTTGCCCCAGTAACACTAGGTACGCGCCAAGAGCGATGAGGATGAATGCCAGCGTGGAAGCGAGCACGCGCACGTGCCGGCGGCGTTGTTGAGCTTTTAAAATAGTGCTGATTGCGGTCATGCTTTACTGCCCCCATGCTCTGCCCACGCCGCGGTGAGCACCCCAAATGAGGAAAGGTGCGCCCACTATCGCGAGGACGATCGACATCTCCAGCTCCGAGTTACCCGCAATGAGGCGGCCGGTGATATCGGCGCCAAGTACGGCACAACCGCCCAAGAGCGCAGAGGGCAAAAGCAAGGTGGCAACGCTAGGGCCCACCACCCTCCGCACGATGTGGGGAATGGCAAAACCGACGAAGGCAATGGGACCCGTTGCTGCCGTTGCGCTGCCAGCCAACACCACGACGCTGAGCGCCGCGCCTACCCGCGCGGTAGTGGGGGACCCACCTAAGGCGAGGGAGGACTCCTCCCCCATTGCCAGAAGGTCGAGGGGTCTAGCCACCATCGCCGCACACGCTACGCCAATAACTAGCCCTATGCCCGCGATCGCGACATCTTCTGGGCCGCGGCCGAAGGTCGAGCCGATAGTCCACCGCCGCATGCTATCGAGGACGTCCGTGGAATATAGACCGATGATCATCGCGCCCGATCCCAAAGCTGCGGAGACGCCGGCGCCCACCAGAATGAGCGTCAGGGGATCCTCAAACCGCCGCGATACGGCTAAGACCAGCAGCGTAGTAATACCCGCGCCAGCGAGCGCGAGGGCGGTCCGCATACTGGTGGAGGTAGCAATGCCAATGGCCGTGCCTAAGGCAACGAAGAAGGACGCGCCCGCGGTAACACCAATAAATCCTGGATCCGCTAGCGGGTTTCTGGTCCACGATTGCGCCAGCACACCTGCCACAGCAAGGGCCGCGCCGGCGAAATAAGCCAAGAAGGTGCGCGGCATGCGCAGGTTCCACACGATATCGCGGATATCCTGCTCCCCTGCCCCGTGCAGGGCAGCGATAACCTCCTCGGGCAGAATCGAGCGGGAGCCCACCGCCAAAGACACCACCGCCAACACCAGGCTGGCGAGGATGAAGGCGACAAGGAGCATCTTATGACTCTGTGCCTGCGCCACTACCGTTGCGGGGGTGCCGGTGGTCGTAGGACTATCTGCTGCGGAATCCGACTGGATTTGTTGGCCGTCCATCGTGGTTGCTGACAATTACAGTTTCTCTTCAAATTTATCTACTGCCCAGGGGATGGTCACCGGGTTGGGCATACTCATGGCATTGCCGGTATCGGTATCCAAGTAGCGCACGCGACCATCCTTGACAATGTCGAGGCCTTGGAAGGTCTTATCCTTCTTCAAGACATCGGAGGAGCCGTTGTAGTCCAGGACAAAGAGGTAATCAACCTGGTTAAGCTTCGCGTAGTTTTCTGGGGCAATGTCGACGAAGAAGCTGCCTCCATCGCCCTGCAATGCATCGGGGATCTCCATGCCAAGGTTCTCGATAAATTGTCCACGCCCATCCTCCTCGGTGTATAGGCCAATTTTGCCGTCATAAGGCATGACGATGGCCGCAGACTTATCCTGCAATTCCGCGTGCTCGTGGCGGAATTCCTCGAAGGCCTTTTCGGTGTCATCGATAAGCTTATCGCCTTCGTCTTTTTTACCCACCGCATCCGCGATGGTTTCTACCTGCTTTTCCCAGGGCACCTGCCAGTCTTCATAGCCGTTCGGCTTAACGGTGGTAGGCGCGATTTCTTCCAGGGCTCCCTTCGTTCGTGCATCCACCGCCTGGTTCACCGCAATGATCTGGGTGGGGTCAGCCGCGGTGACCTGCTCAAAGGTATCGGCGGTAAATCCGGTTGCGGTATTATAAATCACCTCAGGCTTTGCCTCGCCCAAAAGTTCCTCTGCCCAGGGGCCGACGCCAGAAGGGTCGCCATCGCCCTCAGCCCCCCACGGCGCCACCGTTACGGGAGTGATCCCCAAGGCAAGCAGCGTGTCGGCATCACCTAGACCCAGGCTAGCCACGCGCTGCTCGCTGGCAGCGTCGGTCGCCTGAGCTGTTTCATCGCCCTCACCACGCGAGCAACCGCCTAAAGCTAAGGCTCCGGCGGAAAACATTGCTACTGCGCCCATGGTGCGACGGCCGAAAATCTTCATGAGGTTAAGCCTTTCAATAAAGGAGGAAAATAGCCTTGCTTACCTTATAACGCATAGGCACGATTAGGCAAGGCTAAACTAAAATAGTAATTTTTTAGACACATGAACCCTTCTCTACAATCGGCCCCAATGTCTGCGCACGAACTCATCCCCGTTACTTTGACCGCCAATAAACGCATCAGTCCGCGCTTGCACCGGCTCACGTTCTACGCCGAGGCTTTCCGGACATACACTCTCTCCGGTCCCGATGAATTCTTTGGACTCGTCATGCCCCGAGCTGAACAAGAATTTACCCCCTTCCCCGTCGACGGCATAAACCTCCGCTCGGCTGTGAGCGCGATCGACGAGGAGAGGCGGCCGGACCTGCGCTGGTACACCATCCGCGCGCTCCACTCGGAGGAGGCCACAGTCGATGTCGACGTGGTGACACACGGTGATTCAGGACCTGGCTCGCGGTGGATTCGCCGCGCACAAGCCGGCGATACGGCAGGATTCTTTACCTGCAACGAACTCTGGCGGCCAACCGAGAAGCCACAACTTCTAGTCGCCGACGCATCCGCCCTGCCCGCGCTGCGGCACATTTTGGCCTACCAAGAAGATCATAACCCGGAAATGCTTCGGGCCACCGACGTTATGGCCGTGGTTACCAGCAACGACGAGGTAGAACCAGGCCTCGCAGCTAGATGGGAGGCGAGCGTACGCAGCCTGCAGATTATTCATACCCAACCGCACGAGGAGGCGGAGGCTGTCGTTGCCGCCCTGAGAGCGGACTATGCTGGTGCGCCGAGGCCAGGGTACGTATGGGCTTCCGGCGAGGGGAGGCTAGCAAAAAGCGTGCGAGGCCTCGCGGTGAATGAATGGGGCCTAGACACCACCGACGTCACGTGGGTTCCCTACTGGTTTTATGGCAGGGCCCGGCCGTAAAGAAGTCCTAAAAAGGCGAAGGCCCCCACCCCGAACCCTAAGGTTCGGAGCAGGGGCTGCGCTGGCTAGTTTTTACTTAGCCTTCTCGATGATCTCAACGAGACGGAAGTGCTTGTCCTTGGACAGCGGGCGGGTCTCAGCGATCCGTACGAGATCGCCAATGCCTGCGGTTTCTTCCTCATCATGTACCTTAACCTTCTTGTTAGAGCGCATGATCTTGCCGTACAGGGCGTGCTGCTTGCGGTCTTCCAGCTCGACAACGATGGTCTTGGTCATCTTGTCGGATACTACATAGCCGGTGCGAACCTTAGGAGCGCCCTTGACCTTCTCCTTCTTCGGAGTAGGTGCCTTCTTGGAATCAGTCACGTTAGCCTCACTCATGATTAAGCCTCAGCTCCCGGAGCAACGGACAGGCCCAGCTCGCGCTCGCGCAGAACGGTGTAGATGCGGGCAATGTCGCGCTTAACCGTGCCGATGCGGCGGTTGTTGGTCAGCTGGCCGGTGGCCTTCTGGAAACGGAGGTTGAACAGTTCTTCCTTCGCATCCTTCAGGCGGGACTGCAGCTCAGCGTTGTCGAGCTCACGGAACTCGTGGGCGGGGGTACCGGTTGCCATTAGAACTGGTCCTCCTTCTTGATGATGCGGACCTTGCAAGGAAGCTTCTGGCCTGCACGGCGCAGAGCCTCAATAGCAACGGCCTCGGTTGGGTAGCTCATCTCGAAAAGTACGCGGCCTGGCTTAACATTAGCCACCCACTTCTCGACCGGGCCCTTACCGGAACCCATACGAACGCCGAGCGGCTTCTGGGTCAACGGACGGTCCGGGAAGATGTTGATCCACACCTTGCCACCACGCTTGACGTGGCGGTTGATGGCAATACGTGCGGCCTCAATCTGACGGTTGGTGATGTACGCCGGCTCGAGAGCCTGGATAGCGTAATCGCCGAAGTTGATGCGGTTACCGCCCTTGGACACGCCGCGACGGTTCGGGCGGTGCTGACGGCGGTACTTAACACGCTTAGGAATCAGCATGGATTAGCCCTCCTGCTTCTGCTGTGCACGCTGGCGGCGCTGGCCACCGCGGCGGGAGCGACCATTGCGGTCACGACCACGGCCCTGTGCCGGAGCGTTCAGTTCGGACTCGCGTACGCCACCGACGACGTCACCCTTGTAGATCCACACCTTGATGCCGATGCGGCCAAAGGTGGTGTGGGCCTCTGCGGTGCCGTAGTCGATTTCGGCGCGAAGAGTGTGCAGCGGAACGCGACCCTCGTGGTAGCGCTCAACGCGGGACATTTCTGCACCGCCCAGGCGGCCGGACAGCAGAATCTTGATGCCCTTAACCTGTGGCTGGCGCATAGCGGACTGGATAGCCTTGCGCATTGCACGACGGAATGCGACACGGTTAACCAGCTGCTCCGCGATGGAGTGAGCAACCAGGGTTGCGTTTGCGTCTACCTGCTTGACCTCGAGGATGTTGAGAGCAACCATCTTGCCGGTGAGCTTTTCCAGCTCGCGGCGGATGCGGTCAGCCTCAGCACCGCGGCGGCCAATCACGATGCCCGGGCGGGCGGTGTGAATGTCCACGCGGACGCGGTCGCGGGTGCGCTCGATAACGACGTCGGCGATGCCGGCGCGCTCGAGGCCCTTGTTGAGGTAGTTACGAATCTTGATGTCTTCGGCTACGTAGTTCGCGTAGTCCTTATCGGCGAACCAGTGGGTCTTCCAGTCGGAAGTGATGCCCAAACGTAGGCCGTGAGGATGGATCTTCTGGCCCATTACTTGGCCCCTTCCTGCTGGCTTTCGACAACCACGGTGATGTGGCTGGTGCGCTTACGAATCATGAATGCACGACCCTGTGCACGCGGCTGGAAACGACGCATGGTCGGACCCTCGTTGGCATAAGCCTCGGAGATGACCAGCGTGCGTGGGTCGAGGCCGAAGTTGTTCTCAGCGTTAGCGGCTGCAGAAGCAACGACCTTTGCAACTGGCTTGGAAGCACCCTGCGGTGCGTACTTCAGGATAGCCAGGGCTTCGCTTACGGACTTGCCGCGGACCAGATCGAGCACGCGACGTGCCTTCATCGGGGTGACGCGGACGTAGCGGGCCGTGGCGGATGCGGAGGTGATGGTCTCACTCATCGCTTATCGACGTCCCTTCTTGTCATCCTTGACGTGACCCTTAAAGGTCTTGGTTGGTGCAAACTCGCCCAGCTTGTGGCCGACCATGGAATCCTCGATGAAAACCGGCACGTGCTTGCGGCCGTCATGGACGGCGAAGGTGTGACCGATGAAATCGGGGAGAATGGTCGAGCGGCGAGACCAGGTCTTGATGACCTGCTTGGTGCCTGCATCGTTCTGAGCATCCACCTTGTTGAGGAGGTGCTCATCGACGAACGGGCCCTTCTTAAGGCTGCGTGGCATTGTTTACCTCCTCTTAGCGCTTCTTGTTCGGGCGACGACGGCGCACGATCATGTTGTTGGAGTAACGGTTCGGGTTGCGGGTGCGACCCTCCTTGTGGCCCCATGGGGACACAGGGTGGCGACCACCCGAGGTCTTACCCTCACCACCACCGTGTGGGTGGTCAACCGGGTTCATAACGACACCGCGGACGGTCGGGCGTACGCCCTTCCAGCGCATACGGCCGGCCTTGCCCCAGCGGATGTTCATCTGCTCGGCATTGCCAACCTCACCAACGGTGGCGCGGCAGCGGATGTCCACACGGCGGATTTCGGAAGACGGCATACGCAGAACTGCGTACTTGCCTTCCTTACCCAGCAGCTGGATGGAAGCACCAGCGGAGCGAGCCAGCTTAGCGCCCGCGCCCGGCTTGAGCTCAACAGCGTGGATGATGGAACCGGTCGGGATGTTACGCAGCGGCAGGTTGTTGCCAACCTTGATATCTGCGTTCGGGCCGGACTCGACGATGGTGCCCTGCTTCAGGCCCTTCGGAGCGATGATGTAGCGCTTCTCGCCATCAACGTAGTGAAGCAGTGCAATGTTTGCGGTGCGGTTCGGGTCGTACTCGATGTGAGCGACCTTTGCCGGGATGCCGTCCTTGTCGTTACGACGGAAGTCGATGAGACGGTAACGGCGCTTGTGGCCACCGCCGATGTGGCGGGTGGTGATGCGGCCGTAGTTGTTACGGCCACCAGTCTTGCTCAGCGGGCGCAGCAGGGACTTCTCCGGAGTAGAACGAGTGATCTCGTCAAACTCAGAAACGGAGGATGCGCGGCGACCCGGAGTTGTCGGCTTGTACTTACGAATAGCCATAATTCTTCCTTACTTCGTCTCCGTCTTAGGCCTGTGCGCCAAAGACGTCGATGGAGTCGCTGCCTTCACGGAGCGTCACGTATGCACGCTTGGTGGACTTACGCTGGCCGTAACCGGTGCGGGTGCGCTTACGCTTACCTGCACGGTTCACGGTGTTCACGGAGTCGACCTTTACGTCAAAGATCTGCTCTACGGCATCTTTAATCTGGGACTTGTTGGAGTCCGTGGAGACGTAGAACGTGTAGACGTTCTGCTCCATCAGACCGTAGGACTTCTCGGATACAACCGGGGCGATGATGATATCGCGTGGGTTAGAAATCTTAGCCATTAGTTCTCCTCCTTATCCGCGCCGGTTGCGCGGTTGATGAAGGTGTGTAGCGCCTCAACGGAGAACACAACGTCATCGGAGTAGAGAACGTCGTAGGTGTTGAGCTGGCCAGCGTCCAGGATCTGAACGTTAGGCAGGTTATTAGCGCTACGACGAGCATTGATGTCCTCGCGGCCGATGACCAGCAGCACGTTCTTGCGCTCGGTCAGGGACTCGAGGAAGGCCTTGGCCGACTTGGTGGACGGCTTCTGGCCCGGTACGAGCTCTTCGATGACGTGGATGCGCTCGTTGCGAGCACGGTCGGACAGTGCACCGAAGAGAGCAGCCTTGATCATCTTCTTAGGGGTGCGCTGTGCGTAGTCGCGTGGCTGTGGGCCATGGACGGTGCCGCCACCGGTGTAGTGCGGTGCGCGGATGGAGCCCTGGCGTGCACGGCCGGTGCCCTTCTGACGGAAAGGCTTGCGACCACCACCGCGGACGTCGCCGCGGGTCTTGGTTGCGTGGGTGCCCTGGCGTGCAGCAGCAAGCTGAGCGTTAACAACCTGGTGCATCAAAGCAATGGATGCCTCGGTGTCAAAGATTTCAGCTGGCAGGTCTACAGAGCCGTTGGTCTTACCCTCGGAAGTGTGGACGTCTAGCTTGAGGTTGCTCATGCGTGTGCACCGCCCTTCACTGCGGTCTTAACGGTGACGAGGCCGCCGCGCGCACCAGGGATAGCACCCTTGATGAGCAGCAGGTTGGACTCGGCATCGATTTTCTGAATCTTCAGGTTCTGGGTGGTCACGCGGTCGTGGCCCATACGGCCAGCCATGCGCTTGCCCTTGAAGACGCGGCCCGGGGTAGCAGCGCCGCCGATGCCGCCAACGCGGCGGTGAGCGGCCTGGTTACCGTGAGCTGCGCCCTGGCCTGCGAAGCCGTGGCGCTTCATGGCGCCGGCGTAGCCGTGGCCCTTGGTCTTGCCGGTGACGTCAACGAAAGAGATGCCTTCGAAGATGTCAACCTTGACCTCTTGGCCAACCTCGTAGGCAGAGGTGTCGTCCATGCGGATTTCCGCAACGTGACGGCGCGGGGTTACGCCAGCCTTCTTGAAGTGTCCACCAACCGGCTTGTTTGCCTTGCGTGGGTCAATTTCGCCAAAGGCGATCTGGATGGCGCTGTAGCCATCGGTTTCGGGGGTGCGAATCTGGGTGACAACGCATGGCCCTGCCTCGACGACGGTAACCGGCACAACGCGGTTGTCCTCGTCGAAGACCTGGGTCATGCCGAGCTTCTTGCCCAGAATGCCCTTGATCTCGTTTTCACTCATTATTTGTTCTCCACCAAAGTCGCTTACTGGATGTTCACGTCGACGCTTGCCGGAAGATCGATGCGCATAAGAGCATCAACGGTCTTCGGGGTTGGGTCGAGAATGTCGATCAGGCGCTTGTGAGTGCGCATCTCGAAGTGCTCGCGAGAGTCCTTGTACTTGTGCGGAGAACGAATAACTGCGTATACGTTCTTCTCAGTTGGGAGCGGCACTGGGCCAACTACACGAGCACCGGTACGGGTAACGGTCTCGACGATCTTCTTTGCAGAAGCGTCGATAGCCTCGTGGTCATAGGCCTTCAGCCGAATGCGGATTTTTTGTCCCGCCACGCTTATCCTCTTCCTCGCTTCCCCACTTTCACATTCCCGGCGTTTCCGGGGCGTGAAGCGGTGGGAAATTGCTTCTCGATTTCTCTATAACGTTGTCCGGGCTTGGGGCCTGACACAACGCCAGTGGTCTGACTGCCATGACGACCAAGAGTTGCGGTACATGGCAAGTGCCAGAACGCAGTGCTCTCGACGGGGTACAAGACCCGTAGTCAAAGTATTGTGAAGAGGACGGTTTTCACGCATTACACGTGGTGAGTGTCCAATTCGTCTACTGCCGCTGTTTATTTGCCATGCCCCTTCTCCGGTCCATCTTCTCGGGGTGTCACTGCTCTAACGCGGACCTAGCCCGATTGGATGACCTTCCAGTCAATGCTTCAGGTTTTCCTGAAGCATGGCGACAACGAAGGTGTCATGTTCGCTTTACCAGCTCAGCGTCTCCCCGAGACTCACGCTTGGCGACGTCCGCCGCCATTACCGAATCCCGGTTCTCACTGCCCTGTTAAAGCAACCTTTGTATTTAAGCACGTTGGGCTGCGGTTTTTCAAGCCGCGCATTAAACCGTGCCAAAAATCACGTTTTGGAAAATTTTGTTGCCTCGCACCCCACACTCGCTTGCGAAGTATCTATGCTCGGAGGCATTGGCTGTGGACTCTTTGTCCTGCCTAGATAGTTGAATATCGCGTTCATACATCACCCAAAAAGAAAGGCACACTCGTCCATGTCTGAAAACAAGACTCCTGCACACAACACCGACAACCAGGTTCCTGCCTCCGAGGAGCGCGAGGTCAATAACAACCTGGAAACCCAGTACGGCACCACCACCATCGATGATGTCGTGGTGTCCAAGATTGCCGGTATCGCTGCCCGCGAGGTTTCCGGCGTGGATTCCCTGGGTGGCGGCGGCGCTCGCATGATCGGCAATATCCGCGAGTCCTTCGGTGCTTCTGAAGACGTCCGCCAGGGCGTGGACGTAGAGGTAGCAGACGGGAGCGCTCGCATCGAGATTGCCATCACCGCTGAGTACGGCGTGGCCATCCACGAGCTCGCCGAGGCCATCCGCCGCAACATCATGAATGCCGTTGAGCGCATGACCGGCCTGAGCGTCGAGCGCGTCAACGTTGTTGTTCACGACGTTAAGCTGCCGAAGGAAGAGGCCGAGCCTGAGGATCAGGCGGCTTTGAACCAGGGTCAGGCTTAAGCCCAATGCCTGAGCCCCGAGCACGTTTCGAGCTCGAGGTAAGCCACGCCCGCGCTATTGCGGAGGCAGTCCAGAAGGTGCGCGGCGTCGCCGCGCTCGACGGCGGTTCGTTCGGTTCGGTCAGTTTGTACCTACCGGGCGAGCGCATCGTCGGCATGCGCCGGCCCGACCCACGCGATGATCGCCACCTGCAGATCAATATTCGCGTTGATATCAGCGCCGCGCCGGACCTTTATGCCTTGGCAGAAGATATTCGGTCCGCCGCCCGTGGGGCTTGTCCCGAACTGCAGCGCATTGACGTTGAGTTTTCTGACGCCGTAGATGGCTTATCCGCTGCTCCATCGAAGGAATAGATATGAAGAATTACACCACTTTGGGCATCATTTCCGGCCTTATTCTTGCCTTCTTTTTGTACCTAGGCTGGGGTCCTACTTTGCTCGCGGTACTTCTTGCCGCAATCGGCGGCATTGTGGGTGCACACTTTGATGGCCGTATTGATCTCACTTCTGTGTGGAATGGCCTCATTGGTAAGGAGAAAGGCCAAGGTTAATGACAGATAGTTCCACTCAGGGCCACACGCGTATCTCGCTGCGGACCATGGAACACATCGTTACCGCCGCGATTGCTAGCGTGCCCGGCACCAAGGCTATAGAGGCCAAGCTAGCGGGCATCGGCGGCCGCGGTTTTCCACGGGTCTCGGTCCAAATGGACCCAGAGCGCGAGGTAGCAGCCGTCAACGCCACCATTGGCGTGGTGTGGCCTTCGCCGGTCACCACGGTGGCGGAACATACTCGTGCCGCCATCTCGGAAGCCATCGCGGCGCACACCGGTTATTCCACCACGCGCGTCAACGTCACCGTCGGCGGTTCCGTTCCGGGCAATCGAGTAACTGCCGCAGAGGTGGAACAGCGCCAAGTCGCTGCTGCCGTCGCGCCCCACATCACGCCCTCGCCGGTATGGCAGCCGGTCACTGCGGAGTCGGTGAATGTACGCAGCATTGCCACACCGCAGGAGGCACCGGTGCGCACCATCGCTGCGCCGGCCGCCGGCGTCGCAGTGCAGTCCGTGAACACCCCGCGCGAGGCCGAGGTACGCAACATTTCTGCTGACCTCCCAGACCACGAGCTGCGTGAGATTTCGTCCCCAAGCGACCACTCGATGCGGCCGATTAGGGAACCCAAGCCGGTTCGCGTGCGCAGCGTGACTGCACCTCGCCCAGCCAGGTTGCTCCCTAGTGGGCAGGTTCGTCCGCTGGCACGGAAGGTTCAGGTAGCAGCCCCTCGGCCGCAGCCGCTGCGCGAGATCGAGATTCGCCACGAATGGACTCCGCACCGCGTCGAGGCCCCCAAGTCTGCCCCTGCGCGCACGGTAAAGGCCCCGCGGCCACAACCGCTCAAACGCATTGAGGTCACGCCGGCAAATCCTCGGCCGGTGCACGTCGATGCGCCGCGACCCGAGCCGTTGCGCGCCATTTCCATTAACCCGTACCGCCCACAAGGAGGCAATAATGGCTGATCAGCACATGCCTGAACACTTTGGGCAGCAGCCGAAGGCGTCTCCGGCGGCGCGTACTTGGGCCGTGATCCTTGGACTCCTGCTGCTCGCCGCGGGCGTCGTCGGTGTGCGCGAGACGTGGCTGGTGGGGTCCGGTTCTGACGCGCAGTCCTGGGTACAGCCGGTGCTTAATCTCATTGCTACTGAAGAGCTGCAGACCTGGATGATCTGGGCCGGCGTCGCCTCCATCGTCGTAGGCCTAATTTTCCTCTTCGCGGCAGTGAAGACGCGCCGCACCACGCACATGCAACTTGCCTCCGATACCGCCTCCATGTGGATGCGGCCGGTGGATATCGCCCGCCTCTCTTCGGCCACTGCTCGCCGTGTTCCGGGAGTGGCCTCGGCGCAGACCTCCGCGGATAGCAAGACGGCCAAGGTCACCGTCAATGGCGATACGGACGATGCGGAGCTGCAGGGCCGGGTGGAGACGGCAGTAACGCGCTGCCTGGCCCACCTCAAGAATCCACCGCAGGTCACCGTGGCTGTAGAGAAGATTCCGGAGTTGGATAACAATGTCTAGAAAACTTGCTACCTTTGACCGCATCCTGCTGGGCCTGCTGGGAATCATCCTCATTGCTTTGGGCGTGTGGCCCATCTTGATCCACTTCAACGTGGAGTTTGCCAAGTACTTAGCCCTGTGGGTGGACCACGATACGTGGAAGAGCTTGGCGGACAATGACTGGTGGGTGTGGGCGCTGGCCGGTGGCTCCGCACTGCTACTTATTCTGGGACTGTGGATTGTGGTGGCTAACCTGCGCCACCGCCGTTTCAACAATGTGGAGTCCGCTTCTTCCAATGACAAGGGCTCTATCACGACCTCGATGAACGCTATCGCCGGCGCCGTGGCCCAGGATTTGGATGGAGTCAAGGGCGTAGACCACGTAGAGCGCCTTGTGGCTTATGATCGCGCGCGGCCCACGCTGCAGTACACAGTGACGGCAAATCCAGACACTCCGGTGGAGCGCCTTACTGGCGCCGTTGAAACCAATGAGCGCGATTTTCGGGCAGCGTTTCCCGACGCCGATTTGGACACCATTTACAAGCTGCAGTTCACCAAGGTAGGTCCGATGAAGGACCTATCCGAATAACGGGTTAGGAGTCTCCGCCACCAAGATTTCCTGAACGGTCCCAAGGCGGGCCGACTCGCCGCCCCCGAGGATCATTTCCAGTTCCTCACCGGGGCGGCATTTTTCTATGCGCTGCCACGAGTAGTCCTGGCGAGTTACGCGGCGGTTTTCCTTAGCAAATAGGTGCAGCCCATGATCAAGCACACCGATGGCCGCTGCGAAGCGAAGAATGAACACGAAATCACCCAAATCCTGCCGCTTGAGGCCATTAAGGTCTGGACACTCAGCACTCAACCGCATGAGACTTGAGACCACGCCAAAGCGGTGCTCAAAGCCCTCGGTATCCCGGATGGTAAATGGGCGGCCAGGGCCCGTGGGGCGAATGGACTCATAGGCCCACACCACAGGCTGGGTATCGGGGCGGCGCACGATGATGTGGGTGGGGGTGGCGGTGATGCGGTAGGTGGGGACGTCGGCAAGCACGAGCCATTCCCCTTCCACAATGCGGCCGCCCTCCAAGGGAAGCAAGGGCGGGTGCACGCCCGCCTGGCGCTCCAATTCCGCAACGAGTTCGGCGTCGGTGGTGCCCCATCCAATGCCTTGATTAGCCAGCATGGCAAAGAAAGTGGGAAGGCTGAGGTCGGGCTGACCCTCCCAGGCGCGGCGGAGGGACTCAAGCGTGGGATCGATGCGGGTGGGGTCATCCATATCCGCCAAGATTACCCAGCACCGGCGCCGGTCCGGCAGCCGGGGCCGAGAGGAGAATTTTCACCCCCGAGGTAATTTCATTCAATTAAATAAATACTATAAGTGTTCAACAATCTCGAGCCGCGTATTTCCTGCTCAAGGTGTATTTATTGAAGGTTTTCCCACCTTAGCCGCGTTCAGTAATACCTGTCATTTTATTGGGGATTTATGTCACGGGGCTAATGTGATTGTGCTCCGCGTAACAGGTTATTAGATTAGTCACATACAACGTTTTGCTCGTTGGATACACCTTTGCACCCCGTTTCCTGCTTAACCGCGCACGGAGAATCTCTATGACTAAATATCTGATCAAAAAGACCTTGGGCTGGTTACTCATGATCTTTTTGGCTACCAACCTCGCCTATCTCTTGGCGGCCAGCTTCCTGGACCCACGGTCCAACTACACCGGCCGCCGACCACCGCTTTCACCGGAGGAAATCAATAGCCTCCTCGAGCCCTATAACCTCAGCCCCGATACCCCACTTGTGCAACGCTGGTGGACCTGGCTGACCAATATCCTCACCTCTTGGGACTGGGGCCAATCCCCGGTGGGCGAGGTGGTGAATTCAGAAATTAGCTACCGCATCTGGGTTTCCGCGCAGCTGCTCTTACTCTCCACCATTTTGTCCATTCTCATCGGCGTGGCCGTGGGCGTTTACACCGCTTCGCGCCAGTACAAGACCGGCGACCGCATCTGGCAGGGCATTTCCATCATCGCGATGAATACCCACGTGGTCGTGGCGTCCATCGCCGTGGTGTGGGGCGCGCTGAAGATTAACGAGCTCAGCGGCAAGAAGATTTTCTATGTCGTCGGCTCTCATTCGCTAGACGTGGAAGGCTTCTTTCCCAAGCTGGTGGACTCCGCACAGCACTTGATTCTTCCCACCATTTCACTGGTCTTCATTAGCTACGCCAGCTATCACATGACCCAGCGCACCTTGCTGCTGGATAACTTGGATGCGGACTATGTGCGCACCGCCCGCGCTAAGGGCTTGACCCGCCAACAGGCGATTCGCAAGCACGCACTGCGCACCTCCATCATCCCCGTGGCAACCTCGGTGGCCTTTTCCATCCCCGGCATCTTCACCGGTGCGGTGATGACCGAGCGCATCTTTGGCTGGAACGGCATGGGCCAGTACTTCATCGAGACCATTAGCAAGAACGACGTCAACGGTGCAGCCGCTGTCGCTGCCTTTGGCGCTGCCATGACGGCCATCTCCGCGGTATTGGCGGACCTGGTTGTCGTCGCGCTTGATCCACGAGTGAGGGTGAGTTAAATGACCCCATCTAAAGACCGCAACTATTTCAAGCAGGAACCGCGCGGGGAAATCACCGCACACAGCGAGGTCACTTCGGGAGACCCCTTCTCCCCCGCCGAGGCCGAGCAGGTAGCCACCCTGGAGCAGATGCCCCGTGGCACCTCGCGCTACAAGCTGTACCTGCGCCGCTTCTTCCGCAATAAGCTGGCCACCTTGGGTCTTATCATCTTGGCTTTCTTGGTCCTTGCGGCGCTTTTTGGCGGCTTCTTTGCCAAGTGGGACTACACCGAGCCGGACTTCCTTGCACTGTCGGAGCCGCCGAGCCCCGAGCACTGGTTTGGCACGAATGACACCGGCAATGACCTCTATGCCCAGACCATTCACGGCTTGGGGAGGTCACTGACCATCGCCATCGTGGTATCACTGGCCACCTTGGTCATCTCCGCGTTCATCGGATCCGCTGCAGCCTTGTGGGGAGGCATCGCCGAAAAGGCGGTGCTGGCGGTCATTCACTTCCTGCTGTCCATCCCTACCTTCCTGCTCATCGCACTGGTGGTGGCGGATTCCGGCGGCGACTGGAAGCTGCTCATCGTCGTACTCATCCTCTTTGGCTGGATGTACCAGGCCCGCGTGATTTGGTCGCTAGCGCTTACGGTGCGCGAGCAAGACTACGTCCGCGCGGCGAGCTACATGGGCGTGTCCAAGCTGCGCACCATCGTGCGCCACGTCATTCCCAATATTGGTTCGCTACTCATCATCCAGTTTGTCTTCGGCGTGGTGGGCACCGTGGGCTCAGAGACGGCCCTGTCCTTCCTGGGGTTGGGCGTCAAGCTTCCCGACGTCTCCCTCGGCACCCTCCTGCAGGGCGGCACCGCCGCCGTGCAATCCTCCCCATGGCTGTTCTACTTCCCTGCCGCAACCCTGACCTTGCTCACCGTGTCCATGGCTTTCATTGGCGATGGCCTGCGCGATGCACTCGACCCCAACTCGAATTCCGGAGGTAAAGCATGACCTCGCCCGTCTTATCCGTCAAAGACCTGCGCGTTAACTTCCCGTCCGAAGCCGGATCCGTCTCCGCGGTCCGTGGCGTGGATTTTGATCTCTACCCTGGCCGCACGCTCGGTATCGTGGGTGAATCCGGTTCCGGCAAATCCGTGACTTCCATGTCCATCATGGGGCTCCTGCCGGACTACGCGAAGATCACCGGGTCCGTAAAGTTCGACGGCCGCGAGCTACTCGGCCTCAGCGATAAGCAAATGTCCGAGATCCGTGGCAACGGCATTGGCATGATCTTCCAAGATCCGCTCTCCGCCCTCACCCCGGTCTTCGATATTGGATCGCAGTTGGTGGAGGCAATCCAGGCCCATAGGGACGTCGGCAAGAAGCAGGCCCTCAAAGAGGCCACGGAGTTGCTCGACCTCGTGGGCATCCCCGATCCGCACCTGCGCCTGAAGTCCTTCCCGCACGAGTTCTCGGGCGGCATGCGCCAGCGCGTGGTCATTGCCATCGCAATTGCCAATAATCCGCGCGTGCTCATCGCCGATGAGCCCACGACCGCACTGGATGTAACCATTCAGGCGCAGATTCTGGACGTCATTAAACTCGCTCAGCGCGAAACCGGCGCCGCCACCATCATGATTACCCACGACATGGGTGTGGTGGCAGAAACGGCCGATGATGTCATGGTCATGTACGCCGGCCGCCCCGTGGAGCGCGGCGATGTGGATACCATCTTCTCCCAGCCCCGCATGCCCTATACCGTAGGCCTGCTCGGCTCTACGCCGCGCCCAGATGTATCGGCCGAAGAACCGCTCACACCTATCGTGGGCAGCCCGCCGGTGCTGGTGGACCTCAAGCAGCGCTGCCAGTTTGCCCCGCGCTGCCCTGTGGCGCAGCCCGCCTGCTCCGACGGCGAGCCGCCGCTTATCGCGCTTGACGACGCCCCCTCGCACCAGAGTGCCTGCCTGCGCGCGCCCGACATCCACGACCGCAAAATCGGCGGCGAGCTCATGTTCACACCACCGCAGCTCGCGGAGGATGTCATGGCCGGCATCCCCCGCGACGAGCGTCCCACTACCTTGGAGGTCACGGACCTGCGCAAGGAATTCCCACTTACCAAGGGCGCGCTGGTCAAGCGCCGCGTGGGCACGGTCAAGGCAGTGGACGGCCTCACCTTTGATATTCGCAAGGGCGAATGCATGGCCATCGTAGGCGAGTCTGGCTGCGGTAAGACCACCACCCTGCTAGAAATCATGGATTTAAAGCCCGAGAACGGCGCAGTCGTGCTCAACGGGAAGGACGCGGCCGGGATGAGCAACTCCGAGCGCCGCGAGGCCCGCAAGGACATCCAAATTGTCTTCCAAGACCCGATGAGCTCCCTCAACCCGCGCCTGACCGTGCGCGAGGTCATCGCCGAACCGCTCAACTCCCTAGGCTACGACGGCGACGTGGACGCCCGCGTGAACGAGCTCATGGGACTTGTCGGCTTGGACTCCTCCCAGCTGGATCGCTTCCCCAGCCACTTTTCCGGCGGCCAACGCCAGCGCATCGGCCTCGCCCGCGCGCTGGCCACGAACCCTTCGGTTTTGGTCTTGGATGAGCCCGTCTCCGCGCTCGACGTCTCCATCCAGGCCGGCGTCATCAACCTGCTCGAGGATCTCAAACGAAAGCTGGGCCTATCCTACCTTTTCGTCGCCCATGACCTGTCCGTGGTGCGCCACCTTTCAGACAGGGTGGCCGTCATGTACAAGGGTCAGTTTGTGGAGTCCGGTCCGACCGATGACATTTTTGAAAACCCTCAAGCGGACTACACCAAGAAGCTCCTGGATGCCATTCCGATTCCGGATCCGGAGGCTGCCCGCAGGCGACGCAACCCCGGTCCGGCACAAGCCTCACCAATTTCCCAAAAGTGACCCGCTACACAGCGTGCGTTATATATAGTAAACCTCACACCTGAAGTGCTGCGGCAGCTTACCCCGCTACCGCAACCTTCACTTTCCTCTCACTCAAGGAGACACCCCACCATGAAAAAGTTCACCCGCTTCCGGATTGCTACCGTAGCTACCCTCTCCGCCGCAGCCCTCGCCCTCACCGGCTGCGCCGCTAACTCGGACGGCGACTCCTCCAAGGCAGTCGGCGGCCTCGACATCGAGGTTAATCCGGCTGGCGACTACAACGAAAAGTCCCGCGACGAGCTCAAGGACGACGGCGAGCTCACCCTCGCTCTCGATGAACTCACCGAGCAACAAAACATGTTCCACGCCAACATGACCACCGATACCCGCTCGGTCTGGGGCTGGTACAACCCACAGCTGGCGCTATACGACGGCGAGGGAAACTACACCCCAAACCCCGACTACATCGATGATGTCAAGGAAGATAAGAAGGGCGAGAACACCGTCGTCACCTTCAAGGTCAACAAGGATGCCACCTTCAACGATGGCACGCCTATTGACTGGAAGGCCTTTGACAATACCTGGCGCTTCAACAACGGCAAGGATGAAGACGTCCAAGTAAACGCCACCGATGGCTTCGAGCGCATTACCTCCGTAGAAAAGGGCGATACCGACAAGGACGTCGTTGTCACTTTCGACGGCCCCTACCCATGGTGGCAGGGCCTCTTCAACGAGCTTCTCCACCCCGCCATCGACAGCCCAGAAAAATTCGACAAGGCATATCTGGGCAAGCTGAACCCGCAGTACGGCGCCGGCCCATTCAAGGTAGAAAACGTAGACTTCAAGGGCGGCACCCTCACCCTCGTGCCGAACGAAAAGTGGTGGGGTGATAAACCGAAGCTGAAGAAGGTCAGCTTCCGCGTCATGGAATCCCAGGCCACCATCAACGCCTTCCAAGCCGGCGAAATTGACGCCGCGGGTGTGGCCGATAAGAACAGCCTCACCATTGCCGGGGAGATGGGTGATGCCATCGACATCCGTGCCGCATTGCGTCCCGCCAACGTCATCTTCACCCTCAATTCCAAGGCACCACAGCTCAAGGACGAGGACGTACGACACGCTGTCTTCTCCGCCATCGACCGCGATCAACTGGCCGAAATCCGCTATAACGGCCTGGGCTACGAAGAGGAGATGCCGGGCTCCCTTACCCTCTACTCCACCCAGGAGGGCTATAAGGACAACATCAAGGACGTCATCGAGTTCGATCCTGAGCAGTCCAAGAAGCTGCTAGAGGACGCCGGCTACCAGCAGGGCGATGATGGTATCTACGCTAAGGACGGCGAGAAGCTCTCCCTGCGCTATATCCTCATCGGTGACGATGAAGTGTCGAAGTCCCTCGCCGCGGCGGTGCAAAAGATGCTCAAGGACGTCGGCGTTGACCTCAAGATTGAAGAGCGCCCTTCTTCCGAATTCTCCAAGGTTACCTCGGAGCGAGACTTCGACCTATTCCTTTCCGCGTTTGCCTCCTCTGACCCGTTCGGTGTGGCCTACTTTGGCCAGACCTACGCCAGCGATTCCACGCTGAACATGTCGAGCACCGGCACCAAGGAATTCGATAAGAAGATTGAGGAACTGCAGAACCTGCCAACCAAGGAAGAGCAGATTGACCGCGTCAATGAACTCGAATCTGAGGCCTTTGGTCACTACGGAATCCTCCCCTTTGCCAACGGCCCACAGATGGTCGGTGTGAAGAAGGGCCTAGCCAACTACGGAGCTAATGGCTTCGCCATCCTCCCCAAGGAAGACATCGGCTGGGAGAAGTAGCAGGCACTAGCAGGCCCAGTAGCACTCTACGCTAGAGCCTCCCGCGGCGTCCCGAACAGGCGATGCCGCGGGAGGCTTTCTTCTGCCCGCAAAAGTCCACGCATGCGGCAAAACTGCCTACGGCAGCTCTGCGCGTAGCTTCGGTGGCCAGAGATCAAAAAAATCCGCCCCACCCGAAGGTGGAGCGGACTCTTTAAAGCTCTACTGAGCGGTTACGGGGTATCGATTACTCGATAACCTTGGTAACGCGGCCAGCGCCGACGGTGCGGGAGCCCTCGCGGATAGCGAAGCGCAGGCCCTCGTCCATAGCGACCGGCTGGATGAGCTCAACGGACATCTCAACGTTGTCGCCAGGCATAACCATCTCGGTGCCCTCTGGCAGGTTAACAACACCGGTAACGTCAGTGGTACGGAAGTAGAACTGCGGACGGTAGTTGTTCATGAACGGGGTGTGGCGGCCGCCCTCTTCCTTCTTCAGGACGTAGACGGAACCCTCGAACTTGGTGTGCGGGGTGTAAGCGCCCGGCTTGATAACAACCTGGCCACGCTCAACGTCCTCACGCTTGGTACCACGCAGAAGCAGACCACAGTTGTCGCCAGCCTCGGTGTAGTCCATCATCTTGCGGAACATCTCGATACCGGTAACGGTGGTGGTCTGGGACTTCTCCTGGATACCGATGATCTCAACGTCCTCGTTGACGTTCAGACGGCCACGCTCAACACGGCCGGTAACAACGGTACCGCGGCCGGTAATGGTGAAGATGTCCTCGATAGGCATCAGGAACGGCTGGTCGGTAGCGCGCTGCGGATCCGGAATAGCGTTGTCGCAAGCTTCCATCAGGTCAACGACGGACTGTACCCACTTGTCGTCGCCCTCGAGAGCCTTCAGAGCGGAGATGTGAACGATAGGAGCTTCCTCATCGTAGTCCTGCTCTGCGAGCAGCTCACGGATCTCCATCTCAACGAGCTCGATGATTTCCTCATCATCAACCATGTCGCACTTGTTCAGTGCAACGAGGATGTAAGGAACGCCAACCTGGCGAGCAAGCAGAACGTGCTCGCGGGTCTGCGGCATCGGGCCATCGGTTGCAGCAACAACCAGGATAGCGCCGTCCATCTGAGCAGCGCCGGTAATCATGTTCTTGATGTAGTCGGCGTGGCCCGGAGCGTCAACGTGTGCGTAGTGGCGCTTCGGGGTGGAGTACTCAACGTGGGAGATGTTGATGGTAATACCGCGCTCCTTCTCCTCAGGAGCCTTGTCGATCATGTCGAACGCGAATGCCTCGTTCTCCTCAGGGTACTGGTCAGCCAGAACCTTGGTGATCGCTGCGGTGGTGGTGGTCTTGCCGTGGTCGACGTGTCCGATGGTGCCGATGTTCACATGCGGCTTCGTACGCTCGAACTTCTCCTTTGCCACTGTATGTCCTCCTGGACTATATGGTGGCTACGACCTTCGCAGCCACGTGGTTGACAGTTGTCATTGGCACCCGACCCACAGTATGTGGGGCAAAGCGCTAATGACGCTTTCTTTACGTGCCAGTTACACGATCCTAGATTTATGTCGCGGTTTTTTCAAACCGCCGTTATAGGAGGTAACCCCGCGAAAAATCGCGGCCATTTCCCTCGACAAGAATCTTTTTAAAAGGATCCTGGGAGGGTAACGGCCGGCTCAATTCACAACTTAGGAGCCTAAGCTGCAAACTCAGCCCGCCGCTACCCTGGCCCAGTTGTCCCGCCCCGCGGCGGGTCTGGCATCTACTGGCGAAGAGTACCAGCCCGACTAAACCGCGGAGGAGACGGGGGCTAATGCTTAGTTAGCGGCGCCGGTGCGCTCCTCGATGATCTCCTGTGCCACGGAGGAAGGAACCTCTGCGTAGGAATCGAAGACCATGGTGAAGTTTGCGCGGCCTGCGGTGGAAGAACGCAGGTCACCGATGTAACCGAACATCTCGGACAGCGGCACCTTAGCCTTAACGACCTTCGCACCGGAGCGGTCTTCCATTGCGAAGACCTGGCCACGGCGGGAGGAGATGTCACCGTTAACGGTACCCATGTACTCCTCAGGGGTAACAACCTCAACGGCCATCATCGGCTCGAGTAGAACCGGCTTGGCCTTGGCCATTGCTTCCTTGAAGACCTGGGAGCCGGCCAGCTTGAAGGCCATCTCGGAGGAGTCGACGTCGTGGTAAGCGCCGTCTTCCAGGGTGGCCTTGATGTTGACCATCGGGAAGCCTGCCAGGTAGCCGTACTGCATAGCGTCCTGGATACCAGCGTCAACGGAAGGAATGTATTCCTTCGGAACGCGGCCACCGGTAACGGCATTCTCGAATGCGTAGGTTGCGGACTCGCCCTCTTCCAGGGTCTCTGGGTCCGGGTTGTACGGCTCGATGGTGCAGATAACCTTTGCGAACTGGCCGGAACCACCGGTCTGCTTCTTGTGGGTGTACTCCATGGACTCAACCTTCTTGCGGATGGTCTCACGGTATGCAACCTGCGGGTTACCGATGTTTGCCTCGACCTTGAACTCGCGCTTCATGCGGTCAACCAGAACGTCGAGGTGGAGCTCGCCCATGCCGCCGATAACGGTCTGGCCGGTCTCTTCATCCAGTTCAACGGTGAAGGTTGGGTCCTCAGCAGCAAGCTTCTGAATTGCGTTACCCAGCTTCTCTTGGTCGGCCTTGGTCTTTGGCTCGATGGAAACCTTGATAACCGGATCCGGGAAGTCCATGGACTCGAGGATGATCTGGTCATCCTTGTCACACAGGGTGTCACCGGTGGTGGTCTCCTTCAGGCCAACAACTGCGTAGATGTTGCCAGCGTCTGCCTGCTCAACAGGGTTCTCCTTGTTGGCGTGCATCTGGAAGAGCTTACCGATGCGCTCCTTCTTGCCCTTGGTGGAGTTCATAACCTCGGTACCCGGGGTGACCTGGCCGGAGTACACGCGGATGAAGTTCAGCTGGCCGAAGAACGGGTGAGCTGCAATCTTGAAGGACAGTGCGGAGAAGGAAGACTCCACGGAAGGCTTACGGGTGAGCTGGTTGTCCTCGTTGCCGACCTCGTGGCCGATAACCTCGCCAACGTCCAGCGGGTTAGGCAGGAAGTCAACGACAGCGTCCAGCAGCGGCTGCACGCCCTTGTTGCGGTAAGCGGTACCGCAGTAAACCGGGTAAACCTCAGAGTTGATGGTGAGCTTGCGGATGCCGGCCTTGAGCTCGTCAATGGTCAGCTCCTCGCCGCCGAAGTACTTCTCCATGAGCTCTTCGTCGGACTCAGCAACGGTCTCAACCAGCTTCTCGCGGTACTCTGCAGCCTTGTCCTTGAGGTCCTCAGGGATCTCTTCGTAGGTAGGCTCAGCACCGGTCTCGACCTTGCCGCGCCAGGTGATGGCCTGCATGTTCAGCAGGTCAACGACGCCGTCGAAGTCATCCTCAGCGCCGATAGGCAGCTGCATAACCAACGGCTTAGCGCCCAGGCGGTCAACGATGGTGGAAACGGTGTAGTAGAAGTCTGCGCCCAGCTTGTCCATCTTGTTGACGAAGCAGATACGCGGAACGTCGTACTTAGCAGCCTGACGCCAGACCTGCTCGGACTGCGGCTCAACGCCTTCCTTACCGTCGAAGACTGCGACGGCGCCATCGAGAACACGGAGGGAACGCTCAACCTCAACGGTGAAGTCAACGTGACCCGGGGTGTCGATGATGTTGATCTGGTTGTTGTTCCAGAAGCAGGTCACGGCAGCGGAGGTAATGGTGATGCCGCGTTCCTTCTCCTGTGCCATCCAGTCAGTGGTGGAAGCACCGTCGTGGGTCTCGCCCACCTTACGGTTAATACCGGTGTAGAAGAGAATACGCTCGGTGGTGGTCGTCTTACCAGCATCAATGTGGGCCATGATGCCGATGTTGCGGACCTTGTTCAGGTCCTTAAGCACTTCTTGTGCCACGTTTATACCCCAACTTAATAGTCGTCGACGCCGTGACCAGGTTTCTGGCTATGACGCCTGCATGGATAAGGTCATGTATATTTTTGCCACTATTTGGCCGTCCTCGGAGCAGCCTGCCCCTAGACTTCCATCGCTTCAGTGTACTGGACACTCCACGATGCCGCTGGACTGGGCAGGGATGCCTCCCAGAAATCACACCCATTAGGGCAAAAAATGGCCCAAGCAAGCGATATGGAGTTTTGTGTTGCCGCGGCAGGAAAACTGCCGACAGCCAGCGCGAAACTTTTTTCTCGTTGCTTGGGCCATTGGTGTGGGTGCTGAAATTACCAGCGGTAGTGAGCGAAGGCGCGGTTGGCCTCTGCCATCTTGTGAGTATCCTCACGACGCTTAACGGAAGCGCCGAGGCCGTTGGAGGCATCCAGGATCTCGTTTGCGAGACGCTCAATCATGGAGTTCTCGCGACGCTGGCGGGTGAAGGTCACCATCCAGCGCAGTGCCAGGGTGTTAGCGCGGTCAGGGCGAACCTCAACCGGCACCTGGTAGGTAGCGCCACCGACACGGCGGGAGCGAACCTCGAGGTCTGGGCGGATGTTGCCCAGTGCCTTCTCCAGGGTGCCAACCGGATCGGTACCGGTCTTCTCGCGGCAAGCCTCGAGAGCGCCGTAGACGATGCGCTCTGCGGTGGACTTCTTGCCGTCCTGGAGGATCTTGTTGACGAGCATGGTGACCTGCTCGGAGTTGTATACCGGGTCCTTGACTACAGGACGCTTCGGAGCAGCATTCTTACGCATTGTTTATTACTGTCCCTTCTTTGCGCCGTAACGGGAACGTGCCTGCTTACGGTCCTTGACACCCTGGGTATCCAGAGCGCCGCGGATGATCTTGTAACGAACACCAGGAAGGTCCTTCACACGGCCGCCGCGAACGAGGACCATGGAGTGCTCCTGCAGGTTGTGGCCCTCGCCCGGAATGTAGGCGGAAACCTCAATACCGGTGGTCAGGCGAACACGAGCAACCTTACGCAGTGCGGAGTTCGGCTTCTTAGGAGTGGTGGTGTACACGCGGGTGCACACACCGCGACGCTGCGGGGAACCCTTCAGCGCAGCGGTAGACACCTCAGAACGCTTGCTGTGGCGGCCCTTGCGGACCAGCTGCTGAATAGTTGGCATTTAACAGTCTTTCTGTCGAATCGCACCACTACCAAGGAAAAGAACCAAACATGCAAAAATGGGCGCTCTTTCCCGGGGCGCTGCCGCATGTCCAGAACTCTTTCCAAGGCCGGTGCCTTGTAAAGGATCAGACTCTTCACCGCGCGCCAAGACGGCACGCATAGTGAACTGAGGTTTAGAGTAGCAAACCGATCACGCTTTATACAAAACGCGATCGGCGCCTTCCTCCTGCTAGGACCATTCCCAGACCAGGTCCGCCTCGGCGGCCTTCGTGGCAAAGTAGTCCCTTTCCTGTGCTTCCCAGGTCTCAAACCACTGCTCGTAGGCGGGCTCGCGGGCGATGGCGCGTTCGCGGCGTTGGTCCCGGGGGCCGTCGATAAGCACGCTTACTACCGCGCCCCTCTCCTTGGCCGCGGCAATATTGGCGGCAGTTACCGAGCCCACGCCCTCCACGATGAGGTCATCGCGCACATCCAAGCTGGCCCAGTCCCCTGGGGCGCCTGCTTCCCAATCCCAGCGCCAGTAGCCGGGGTTCATGGTGCGCAATACTTGCTCGGCCACCATATCCGAGCCCTTATCCAGGCCATGCCAGCCGGGGTAAAACTCATCGAGGTGCACTACCCGCCAATTGGTGCGCTCGGCCAGTGCGGCGGAGGTCCAGGTTTTGCCGGCGCCCGAGGGGCCGTCGATAAGCACGGTCACTGGTTTGAAGGCACGCTTTCTAGCTGCCGCCAGCGTGACAATATCCTCTAAAAGGCGCTCTAGTTGGCTATCAAAGTCCATGGTCGCTCAATCACTGCTTTCGCGGTTTATAGGCCGAAGAATCTCCAGGCCCCAGTGAGTACCGAAACTACCACCGGTACGAAAGCGAAGACAGTACCTAGGGCCATAATCCACCCATCACGGGCATGCAGACGCGACTCGCGCGCCCATGTCCTTGCCCCTCCTCCAGGCGGGGTGCGCCCAAATCCGCGCGCCTCCATTGCCGTGGCCAACTTGCCACCGCGGCGCAGCGCGATGACCAATAGACCAAAAGACATGGTGAGCAGATGCTTCAGCTTGCCGACGTCCGTCAGTCCCCTCGCCCTGCGCGCCATCCCCAACGACTGCCAGTCGGACTGGAAGAGCGTCATCATACGCACGCCGGCGACCGCACCAATAACAAAGCGCGAGGGCAGCTTGAGGATCTGCGAGAGGGCATCGCCCAATTCGGTCGGATCAATATCACGGGCTAGGACCACCATGGGTAGCGCCACGGCAAAAACGCGCAGCGTAATGGCGATCGCCAGACTAAGGGAATTCTCGGTGACCTGCACCAGCCACCAACTGAAATACTCCTTGCCACCTGGCTCGCCGTACAACAGCATGGAAATACCGGAAATCGGCGCTATGAGAAAAAGGAACCAACCGCCCTTTAGTAGCTGCCCCCATGACACCCCGCACAGCGGCGCGAGGATCAGGGTAAGCGCCAGCGACACCGCAGCCGAAACCCAGTCAATGGAGGCCAATAGTGGGGTAACCCAGATAAACATCAAAAAGATGCGACTAAGCGGGTTAGCCCCGCGCAAAAGATTAGGCACCGTGAACCTCCACTCGGTGATCCCCCAAGGCCTGGATAAATAGCGGGTCATGGGTAATAGAGGCGATGGTGGTGCCATCATCTGCCAGTTGCCGCAGCAAGTGCACCAGCTCCACGAAGGTCTGGGGGTCTTGCCCAAAGGTGGGCTCATCCAACAGCAACACCGACGGCGCGGTCACTAAGGCAGTGGCCACCGACAGGCGTCGTTTCTCGCCGCCCGAGAGCGTAAACGGGTTGGCCTCCAAGAGATGCTCCAGCCGCAGTGATTCCACCAGCTGCGCGATCCTCTCCTCCGGCGGGTCGACGCGCATCACCTTGGGCGCAACCCGCAGCTCCTCGGCCACCGTGCGGGCGACGAATTGGTGCTCCGGGTTCTGGAAGACAAAGCCAATGCGGTCCGCCAGCTCGCGCGATTTCCAGCGCAGCGGCGACCCCTTGACCCCGCGACGCACGAAATCGGCGACCCCAATCTCACCTGATTCAGCCGGCAACAACCCAGCCATGGTCATCAACCAGGTGGACTTACCCGCGCCATTCGGCCCGGTAATGACCGTGGAGGCTCCCGCCGGCAGCGCAATCGTGCGGGGCGGACCATAGCGCGTGACGAGGTCGGTGCTCCACAGTGCGGCTTCGCGCTGCGCAAGCTCGGCCTCGCCAAGGCGGCGCGCCTGCGGCAGGCCAGAGACCTGGCGGCGCTGAGCCACCTCCGTGAAGGAAGTATCGGCCACGATGCGCCCGCGGTCCAGCTCCACTGCGCGGTCGAGTACGCCGTCCCACGCCGCGTGCTGGTGCTCTACCACCACGAGCGTCGCGCTGGTTTCTTCCACCAGCCTAGCCACGGCGCACACCACATCGCGTGCGCCGGCGGGGTCAAGGTTGGCCGTGGGTTCATCGAGAAGCACCACGCCCGCCCCCATAGCGATGACGCCGGCGAGCGCCAAGCGCTGCTTCTGCCCACCGGAGAGCCGCTCGGTGGGAAAATCCAGATCCACGAATGGACCCACCAGTTCCTTGGCTGCGGCCACACGGCGCCAGATTTCCTCGCGCGGATACGCCAGGTTCTCGCAGCCGAAAGCAATGTCATCGCCAACGCGCGCGGAGATCACCTGCGAATCCGGATCCTGAAGCACCAGCCCCACTGGGATGGTACGTCCGGGCTCCTCCACCATGCCGGTGGAATCTTCTAAGAGAATTTCACCAGTGCGGGTTCCTTCCTCATCGGAACCCAGCACTCCGGCCATCGCCGCAAGGAAGGTAGACTTTCCCGATCCAGAGTCGCCGCATAAAAGCACGCGTTCTCCCGGCTCGATGATCAGGTCAATATCGGATAGCGCCGGTTCGCTGCGTCCGGCATGAGTCCAGCCGAATCCTCGGGCTGTTATCTTGGTGGCGTTTCCCGCCAATGATGCACAATCAGACACGGACACAACACGCCCTAAGCGCGCTGTTCACGGCCTGCGGCAAAGCGATCCAGGGCACCGGTTTTAGCCAGGGCTTTCACCACGAAGAAACCCAGCGCACCGGCCAAGATAGCGCCGGAGATGTTCAGAGTCACAAAGTAGATGAGCTTGAACTCGAAGGAACGAGCCAGGTTGCCGGAGGTAAACAGCTCCAGGATGAAGGCACCCCAGCCAGCTGCCATGCCGGCCAGAATGGATACTCCCAGGCCAAACTTGCGGTACAGGAAGATGGCCAGGATGATTTCCACGCCAATGCCCTGTGCCAAGCCCGAGTACAGGGTGCTAGGGCCCCACTGGGAGCCCAGCATTGCAGAAACGGTTGCGGCAAGAACCTCCACATAGACAGCCGCACCTGGCTTGCGAATAATCAGACCACCAAGCACACCGCCAATAAGCCAGATACCCGTAGCGATACCGCCGAGGCCTGGAGTCACAGCGTCCATGGCCTCAAACCAGGCATAGCCCACTGCATTCCACCCCAAGAACACAAAGCCACAAGCCACGCCTAGAACGGACGCCACCACAATATCGACCACGCGCCAGTTCAGGCTGCGCTTCGGGGCAGCAGACGCACGTGTATTAGTAGTCAAAATTTCCTCCCTCTCGCCGGCATTATCCGGATCAGGTTCAACGGTTCACCGCGCATCTGGCGGCATCTCAGCCCGACACAGCTGCAAAACAGAGCAGCGCGCAAGCACCCGTGAAGTGTGCAGTTTTCAATAACTTAGGCCGCACTCCTTTAAAGGTGTCTGGCCAAAAGCTGCATTCATACTAGCAAAGCAGTCTAGCGGTGCTCCCTAGACATCGAAACAGCCCCGCCTTCCTATCGTTCAGGAAGGCGGGGCCATTTATTTCCCGCGTTAACGCAAATTGAACTGCACGTTAGAAGGTGAAGTCCTCATCCAGCGGGACGGAAGCGCCGGTGAATTCACCGAAGCCGTCATCGCCGTAGATGGAATCGCCGTAAGTCGGAATCGAGTATGCGGCGTTGCGCGCAGCCTCGGTCGGCTTGACGGAGATATTGCGGTAGCGGGAGATACCCGTACCGGCCGGGATGAGTTTACCGATGATGACGTTCTCCTTGAGGCCGATGAGCTTATCGGAGCGCTTGTTAATAGCGGCGTCGGTAAGCACGCGAGTGGTCTCCTGGAACGATGCAGCGGACAGCCAGGACTCGGTAGCCAAGGAAGCCTTGGTAATACCCATAATCTCCGAGCGCAGCTGAGCTGGCTCGCCGCCCTCTGCAACCTGGGCAGCATTGAGCTGCTTAGCCTCAGAGAGGTCAATGAGGTTACCCGGCAGCAAGTCCGTGGTACCGGCATCGATGACGGTGCCGCGGCGCAGCATCTGGCGGATGATGATCTCGATGTGCTTATCGTGGATAGCCACACCCTGGGTACGGTACACAGCCTGCACCTCGTTGATGAGGTGCTGCTCCACGCCACGGCGACCGAGGACCTCGAGCACGTCGTGCGGGTCAGCCGCACCACGCATGAGGCGGTCACCGGTCTCAACGTGGTCGCCGTCCTTGAGGGAACGCTCAATCATGGCGTCCGGGTTGGACTCCATCGGGCGACGAACCTGAGCCAGGCCCTGACGCTTGGAGAGCTTCTCGTAGACCACATCATCAGAGCCGTCATCCGGGGTGATGGTCAGGGTCCAGAAGTTGCCCTCATCGGACAGGGAGACGGTGCCGTCAACGGAAGCGATAGGAGCGCGGTTCTTCGGATTACGGGCCTCGAAGAGCTCCTGAACACGCGGCAGACCGCCGGTAATATCGCCACCGACACCACCCTGGTGGAACGTACGCATGGTCAGCTGGGTACCCGGCTCACCAATGGACTGCGCAGCCACGATGCCGACGGCCTCGCCGATATCGACAAGCTGGCCGGAAGCCATGGACTTGCCGTAGCACTTGGCACACACGCCAGCCGGGGTCTGGCAGGTCAGCACGGAGCGAACCTTGACCTCAGTAACCTTGGCATCCAGCAGCTTCTGGGTGAGCTCTTCGGTGAGGTCGGAGCCGGCCTCAGCCACGACTTCGCCGTTGGCGTCCTTGACATCGGTCGCGAGAACGCGGCCGGATGCAGAGGTCTCCCACAGCTCGGAGAGAACAACCTTGTCGCCAGACTCCTCGCCGATTGGGACGCGGACACCCTGGCGGGTGCCACAGTCTTCTTCGCGGACGATGACGTCCTGGGCCACGTCAACCAGACGGCGGGTGAGGTAGCCAGAGTCAGCGGTACGCAGCGCGGTATCGGCCAGGCCCTTACGGGAGCCGTGGGAGTTATTGAAGTACTCCAGCACGGACAGGCCTTCGCGGAAGGAGGTCTTAATCGGACGGGTGATGTAATCACCGTGCGAGTTCACAACCATGCCCTTCATACCGGCCAGCGTCCAGATCTGACGCATGTTACCGGCCGCACCAGACTTCACGATCATCGGAATCGGGTTGTGATCCGGGTACATGTTCTCGACGGCCTCACCGACGGTGTCGGTAGCGTCCTTCCACAGCTCAACCAGGCGGTCGTAGCGCTCGCGCTCGGTCAGGGCGCCCTGCTCCCAGTACTTGCGCTCGATGCGCTCTGCTTCCTTCTCATAAGACTCGAGGATCTCGGTCTTATTCGGCAGAACCAGAACGTCAGACATGGTGATGGTCACGCCGGAACGGGTTGCCCAGTAGAAGCCGGCATCCTTCATGTTGTCCAGCACCTGAGCAACAGTGATCATCGGGTACTTATTGGCCAAGTCATTGACCACGTCACCGATGAGAACCTTGTTGCCGGAGCCGCCGCCCTTACGGACCATGATGCCCTCGAGGTACGGGTAGTTCCATGGCAGCAGCTCGTTGAACATGACGCGGCCAATGGTGGTGTAGCCCATCCATGCCTGGCCCTTGGACCAGCCATCTGGGAACTGCTCCTCCTCGATCTCCTTCGGCGGGCGAAGGTGATCGATGCGGACCTTGATCGGAGCCTGCAGACCAACGGTGCCGCGGTCATAGGCCATGAGGGCCTCAGCGTAGGAGGAGAAGACGCCGGTAGCCGGCTTGTCCTCTTCTGCCTCGCGGAAGCGGCCGTTGCCGCCGATCTCGTCCTCGGACTTGTCCATGGTCAGGTAGTACAGGCCGGTAACCATGTCCAGACGTGGCATTGCCAGCGGCTTACCGGATGCCGGGGACAGAATGTTGTTGGACGCCAGCATCAGGACGCGAGCCTCAGCCTGAGCCTCAGCGGACAGTGGCAGGTGGACTGCCATCTGGTCACCGTCGAAGTCGGCGTTGAACGCCTCACAAGCCAGCGGGTGCAGCTGAATAGCCTTACCCTCAACCAGCTTCGGCTCGAAGGCCTGAATACCCAGGCGGTGCAGCGTAGGTGCGCGGTTGAGCATCACTGGGTGCTCGGAAATGGCCTGCTCCAGAACGTCCCACACCTCTGGGCGCTGGCGTTCAACCATGCGCTTGGCGGACTTGATGTTCTGCGCGTAGTCATTTTCTACCAGGCGCTTCATGACGAACGGCTTGAATAGCTCGAGCGCCATGAGCTTCGGCAGACCACACTCGTGCAGCTTCAGCTGCGGACCAACGATAATAACGGAACGGCCGGAGTAGTCCACGCGCTTACCCAGCAGGTTCTGGCGGAAGCGGCCCTGCTTGCCCTTGAGCAAGTCAGACAGGGACTTGAGCGGACGGTTGCCCGGACCGGTAACCGGACGGCCGCGGCGGCCGTTATCGAAGAGCGCGTCTACAGATTCCTGCAGCATGCGCTTCTCGTTATTCACGATGATCTCTGGCGCACCCAGATCGATCATGCGCTTCAAACGGTTATTGCGGTTGATCACGCGGCGGTAGAGGTCGTTCAGGTCGGAGGTAGCAAAGCGGCCACCGTCCAGCTGCACCATCGGGCGCAGCTCTGGCGGAATAACCGGGATGGCATCCAGCACCATGCCGGCCGGATCGTTGCCGGAGCGCAGGAAGGCAGCAACGACCTTCAGGCGCTTCAGGGCACGCATCTTCTTCTGGCCCTTGCCGTTGTTGATGATCTCGCGCAGTTCCTCGGCCTCAGCCTCGAGGTCGAAGTTGCGGACCAGGGTCTGGATGGCTTCTGCACCCATGCCGCCGGTGAAGTAATCCTCGTAGCGGTCAACCAGCTCTTCGTAGATGGTCTCATCGATGATCATCTGCTTCGGAGCCAGCTTGATGAAGGTGTTCCAGATTTCATCAAGGCGGGCAATTTCGCGCTCGCCGCGCTCGCGGATGTGCTGCATCTCCTTATCAGCAGCGTTTTGTACCTTCTTGCGGGCATCTGCCTTAGCACCGGCTGCTTCCAGCTCAGCCAGATCAGACTCCAGCTTGGAGGCGCGCTCGGCGATCTCGGACTCGGTATCGTCCTCAACGTCCTTCTTCTCCAGAAGCATCTCTGCTTCCAGGGTGGACTGGTCGTTGTGGCGGGCCTCTTCATCCACGGAGGTGATGATGTTGGCCGCGAAGTAGATGATGCGCTCGAGATCCTTCGGAGCCAGGTCCAGCAGGTAGCCCAGGCGGGAAGGAACGCCCTTGAAGTACCAAATGTGGGTTACCGGAGCGGCCAGCTCGATGTGGCCCATGCGCTCACGGCGAACCTTGGACTTGGTCACCTCAACGCCACAGCGCTCACAGATGATGCCCTTGTAACGGACGCGCTTGTACTTGCCACAAGCGCACTCCCAGTCACGGGTGGGGCCGAAGATGCGCTCGCAGAAGAGACCGTCCTTCTCCGGCTTCAGGGTGCGGTAGTTAATGGTCTCGGGCTTTTTGACCTCGCCCTTGGACCAGCGACGAATATCGTCTGCGGTGGCCAGACCGATGCGGAGCTCGTCGAAGAGATTTACGTCAAACACGTAATGTCTCCCTTTCATCCTCGTTGTCGAGGAATTGATGGCTTTTTATGAATGAAACGTTTATGCCCAGCCGCGGGGATTTCCCCGCAGTGGACCAAGAAACTAACTAGGCGATGTCAGCGGAAGAACCCTCATCGCGGGACAGGTTAATGCCAAGCGATGGGCTATCCATGTCATCGTCATCAGAGCCAGACAGCTCCATCGGCGTGCCGTCGGTGGAGAGAACTTCCACGTTCAGGCACAGGGACTGCAGCTCCTTGAGCAACACCTTGAAGGACTCAGGGATGCCCGGATCTGGAATATTGTCGCCCTTAACAATGGCTTCGTAGACCTTCACGCGGCCGACGACGTCATCGGACTTGATGGTCAGCAGCTCCTGCAGGGTGTAGGCAGCGCCGTATGCCTGCATTGCCCACACCTCCATCTCACCGAAGCGCTGGCCACCGAACTGGGCCTTACCACCCAGCGGCTGCTGGGTAATCATGGAGTAAGGACCAGTGGAGCGGGCGTGAATCTTCTCATCGACCAAGTGGTGCAGCTTGAGCATGTACATGTAGCCGACAGAGATCGGGTACTTGTACGGTTCGCCCGAGCGGCCGTCGAAAAGCGTGGCCTTGCCATGCTCATCCACCAGCACATCGCCGTCGCGGTTCGGACGGGAAGAAGCCAGCAGGCGCTCGATCTCGTGGTTGGTAGCACCATCGAAGACCGGGGTGGCGGTCAAGGAATTCGCAGGAACGTCATAGAGCTCTTCCGGCAGGGTCTTGAGCAGCTCGGCGTTCTTCGGATCCTCGGTGTCAACCTTCCAGCCGGCATGTGCCAGCCAGCCCAAGTGAACCTCGAGGACCTGGCCGATGTTCATACGACGCGGCACACCGTGGGTGTTAAGCAGGATGTCCACCGGGGTGCCGTCCTCCATGAACGGCATATCCTCTGGCGGCAGGATCTTGCCCACAACACCCTTGTTGCCGTGGCGGCCGGCCATCTTATCGCCGTCCTGGATCTTGCGCTTCTGGGCAACGTAGACACGAATCATCTCGTTGACGCCAGGGGCCAGATCGTCATCATCGTCGCGGGAGAAGCGAGCAACGCCAATGACCTTGCCTACCTCACCATGCGGCACCTTCATGGAGGTATCGCGGACCTCGCGGGCCTTCTCACCGAAGATGGCGCGCAGCAGGCGCTCCTCCGGGGTCAGCTCGGTCTCACCCTTCGGGGTGACCTTACCCACCAGGATGTCGCCGGCGCGGACGTCGGCACCGATGCGGATGATGCCGCGCTCGTCCAGGTCGCTCAGGACGTCCTCGGAGACGTTCGGGATCTCGCGGGTGATTTCCTCGGCGCCCAGCTTGGTATCACGAGCATCGATCTCGTGCTCCTCGATGTGGACGGAGGTCAGGATGTCCTCTTCCACGATGCGCTGGTTGAGGATGATGGCGTCCTCGTAGTTGTGGCCTTCCCACGGCATAAAGGCAACCAGCAGGTTGCGGCCGAGGGACATCTCACCATTGTGGGTACCCGGGCCATCGGCCAGAACCTGGCCGGCCTCTACGCGCTCGCCCATGGAAACCAGCGGGGTCTGGTTGTAGTTGGTGCCCTGGTTGGTGCGCTCGAACTTACGCAGGATGTAGGTATCGCGCTGACCCTCATCATCCATGATGGTGATGACATCAGCGGTGACGTTTTCGACCACACCGGCCTTCGGGGTGATGACAACGTCGCCAGCGTCGTACGCAGCGCGCTGCTCCATGCCGGTACCAACCAGCGGGGCCTCGGAGCGCACCAGCGGCACTGCCTGCTTCTGCATGTTCGCACCCATCAGGGCACGGTTAGCATCGTCGTGCTCCAAGAACGGAATCATGGCGGTACCCACGGAAACCATCTGGCGCGGGGAGACGTCAACGTAGTCCACACCGGAGGCATCGGTAAGTCCGATGTCGCCGTCCTTTAGGCGGACCTCAATACGCTCGCCGGTGAGGTTGCCCTCTGCGTCCTGCTCGACCTCGGCCTGAGCAATAGCGAAGCGGTCCTCTTCATCGGCGGTGAGGTACTCCACCTGGTCGGTGATCTTGCCGTCCACAACCTTGCGGTACGGGGTCTCAATGAAGCCGAAAGCATTCACGCGGGCGTAGGACGCCAGCGCACCAATGAGGCCAATGTTCGGGCCCTCAGGGGTCTCAATCGGGCACATACGGCCGTAGTGAGAAGCGTGAACGTCTCGCACCTCAATGCCGGCGCGTTCACGAGACAGGCCGCCTGGACCCAGCGCAGACAGGCGGCGCTTGTGGGTCAGGCCGGACAGCGAGTTGTTGTGGTCCATGAACTGGGACAGCTGCGAGGTACCGAAGAACTCGCGGATAGCAGCAGAGACCGGGCGCACGTTAATCAGGGAGGTCGGAGTGATGGACTCCGCATCCTGGGTGGTCATGCGCTCGCGCACAACGCGCTCCATGCGGGACAGGCCGACACGGACCTGGTTCTGGATGAGCTCACCCACGGTGCGCAGGCGACGGTTACCAAAGTGGTCGATGTCATCCGTGTGCAGGGAGATCATCTCACCGTTCGGCGCCTTCATCTCGCGCTCGCCTACGTGCAGGCGGACCAGGTACTCGAGGGTGACGGCAATGTCTTCCTCGGTCAGGGTCATCAGACCATCGTGGTCGCCGCCGAGCCCCAGCTTGCGGTTGACCTTGTAGCGGCCGACCTTAGCCAGGTCGTAACGCTTTGCGCGGAAGAAGGAGTTATCCAGCAAGGACTGAGCCAGCTCGCGGGTGGGCTGCTCGCCCGGGCGCTGCTTGCGGTAGATCTCCAGCAGTGCCTCATCGGTGTTCGCTACACCGTCAGACTCCAGGGTGGACATCATGAGCTCGGAGAAGCCGAAGCGATCCTTGATCTGCTCCTCGCTCCAGCCCAGTGCCTTAAGCAGCACGGTTACCGGCTGGCGGCGCTTGCGGTCAATGCGCACGCCGACGGTGTCGCGCTTGTCGACGTCGAACTCCAACCATGCACCGCGGGAAGGAATAACCTTCACGGAGTGCAGCGGGCGCTCGGTGGACTTATCGATCGAGCGATCGAAGTACACGCCCGGGGAGCGCACCAGCTGAGAGACGACGACGCGCTCGGTACCGTTCACGATGAACGTGCCCATATCCGTCATGATCGGGAAATCGCCGATAAAGACGGTCTGCGACTTAATCTCTTGGGTGTCGTTATTAATAAACTCTGCGGTCACGTACAGCGGCGCGGAGTAGTTGATGTCCTTCTCCTTGCACTCATCCACGGTGTTCTTCACCGGTTCAAAGCGCGGCTCCGACAAGGACAGGGACATATTGCCCGAGTAGTCCTCAATCGGCGAGAGCTCTTCAAGGATATCCTCGAGGCCGCTCGTCACGCGGGCGTCATCGCCGCGCTCAGCCTGCTCGCGCTCGCGCCACTCCGGCGCGCCGACGAGCCAATCAAAGGAATCAAGTTGTACGTCAAGGAGACCCGGCAGGGCGATAGGCTCGCTGATTTTTGCAAACGAGTATCGCTTCGGGGCTCCGGGGATATTGGCCACTGACTTGGTCTGGCGGGAGACTGCCAAGATGGGTCCTTCCAGCACCTCACGCGGATTGCCTGCTCGCCCTGGCCGACGAGCCGCAAAACCGCTGGTAATTCTAGCATTCGGTCTGCTGTGGAGTGTCTGGGTTCAGAATGCACAAAATCACCTTGTCAAGTCGGTTTTGCCATCACCGGCCTGAAAGGCTAAATGTGCACCGAAGATCCAGATTCCAGCGCAACGAAACAGCTTATAGGAAAAGACCTGCCATGTAAAGACACACCACTCTTGGGGCGTGTCGCTACCGCGCTAGGGGGCAAGCTCGTGCTCGCCGCGGCGCTAACGCGTCCACGTCGCGCCATTGTGCGCGACAACCACCGAGCACCCTACCACTAAAATCTCAATACACCGCAACCCCGGCGGCGATTTTGTTTTCCAGCTGCGCTTTTACCGGCTCGCCGGCACCGCGCTTCCACCGACGCGTCCGCGGTTATGGCGCGAGCGGGCATGCTTATTCTTGCCGCCAAATAGGCCGAGTGCGCCGATGATTCCGAGCAGAGTCAACAGTGCGCCGAGGCCGATGGCAACCCACCGCACGATCTCCGCTACGCGGTCGCGCGGGAAATCTGCCGCCTCTTTGAGCAGCGCCTGCTGGTCCTCTTCAGAGGTAGAGCCGTTAAAGACGAAAGCACGCTCGCGGCCCACGCCCTCGCGGTCCGCGTAGTAATCATCGATATCCATATCCATGCCCACCACGAGGCCGGTTTGTTGGTCCACGTAGAAGTCGCGGCTACCGGAGTGGGTCAGGTAGCCCTGCTCCTCGCCGCCGCCTTCCTTGGGCAGGCTGGTGGTATTGCCATCGGCCGCAAATAGCTGTGCCACGTTGGTCGGCTCAATTTCTTGGTGGTAGCGGTAGACCGTGCGGCCATCCATCGTGGTTTCTTCTTCAAAGACCGCATCGACGGCCTTGCGCAGCGTCGGGTCAAAGACCGGATAGTTGGTCTTTTCCGCATCCGCTGGGAACTTAAGCCAGTAGCCGTCCACAGTCACCGTGTCGGACGGGGTCGCAAGCGTGTGGCTCAACGTGGCCTCCCCCGCCGCCTCGCCGCTCAGACGGTCCACCGGGTAGCTCCATACCTGGGCCTGGCTCAGGTCATTGAGGCCTTCCCCCTCGCCGCGCATGCGGGTCTCACCGATGCGCACGGTGGCCTTCTCATCGTCCGAGGGCTCTTGGATATCCATGTTGATTTGGTAGGTCATGGGGCCCGAATACGGCGTGGTGCCGTCCTTGGACAGCTGCTGCGAATCCGCAGAATCATCGTGCAGTGTCCACGTACTGTTTTTCAGGTTCAGCGGCAGCCGCGGGGAGTAATCCAAAAACGCCGGCGCCACAATACCGGCGGCGATGAGCGCGACGCCGAGGCCTAGGAGCAGGACGGAAAAAATGCGGGACTTGGGCAGCATGGGGGCTAATTCTACAGCCCTTGGCGGCGATTCCTTGTTTCTACAGGCCGCCCTGCCACGCCGGATTGGTTTTAGGCCGTCTGCGCATTCCAAGCGATGATGCTGCTAGTATCTGTGGTCTGCCGCGCACACCAGAGATCAAACTCTTCTTGCAGCCCCAGCCAAAACTCTGCCGAATTACCCAAATAGGCAGAAAGGCGGAGCGCCATTTCCGCACTAATCCCAATGCGCCCACGCACCAGCTTGGAAATTTGGGACCTGGAGCTAAAAATGTCCTTGGCCAAGCGGTATTGAGTCAGTCCGAGCGGCTCCAGAAATTCCTCGCGCAGGACCTCTCCAGGATGTGGAACGGGGACGATATCGGAGGACTCTTCCCCCTTATTTGCGATAGTCGATGAAGTCAACGTCCACAGCTCCTTTCCCTGTCCACCGGAAGACTACTCTCCACTGCGCATTAACACGGATGGAATAAAATCCGTCCCACTGCCCTTTCAGCCTTTCTAAGTGATTCGCTGGTGGAATCCTCAAATCGGCAAGAGAGGCTGCGCGGTCAATCATGATGAGTTTGCGGCGCAGTATTCTTCGCAGTTCAGGGGGCACGTACTTTGGCGCCTTACCATCAGTGTGAAAGCGCTCTAAGCTACCCCTCCTGAACTCAGCAACGCCATAGTGTCACACTTTGACACTATTGGCCACTGCTGTACTACCCGCATTGCGTCCGCGAGCATAAAACGAGGAAACCCCCAGCTCCCACCGCGCGCGGCGGTAAGAGTGGGGGTTTGAAAGCGTAAAGCTCAGTGAAATTACTTGAGCTCGACGGAAGCGCCAGCCTCTTCCAGCTTGGTCTTAGCAGCCTCAGCGTCGTCCTTGGAAGCGCCCTCGAGGATAGCCTTAGGAGCACCCTCGACCATTTCCTTAGCTTCCTTCAGGCCCAGGCCGGAGACGATCTCGCGGACAGCCTTAATAACGCCAATCTTCTTAGCGCCAGCGTCGGTCAGAACGACGTCGAACTCGGTCTTCTCCTCAGCGGCACCAGCGCCGCCCTCAGCCGGAGCGCCAGCTGCAACAGCAGCAACCGGAGCAGCAGCCTCAACGTCGAATACCTCTTCAAATTCCTTAACGAACTCGGACAGTTCGATGAGGGTCATTTCCTTGAAAGCTTCAATGAGCTCGTCCTTGGTGAGCTTAGCCATGATGGCAAGTCCTTTCTGTGTTGTGTGTGCGCTGCGCGTGTTTTATGCCGCGCACACGGTGTTGTAATTGTGCGTCTTTTGTGACGACTTAAGCTTCTGCTTCCTTCTTGTCCTGCAGGGCTGCGACGGTGCGTACAGCCTTGGTTGCAGGAGCGTTGAAGAGAGCGGCTGCCTTCGCCATAGAACCCTTCATAGCGCCAGCCAGCTTTGCGAGGGTGGTCTCGCGGTTATCCAGCTTGGCGATGGCCTCAACCTGGTCGGCAGACAGTGCGTTGCCGTCCATGTAGCCACCCTTGATGATGAGTGCCTTGTTGTCATCAGCGAACTTGGTGATGACCTTTGCAGCATCCACTGCCTCGCCCTTGATGAACGCAATTGCGGTCGGGCCAGTCAGCAAATCATCAAGACCTTCGATGCCAGCTTCCTTGGCAGCGATCTTGAAAAGGGTGTTCTTGGCGACGGAGTATTCAACGTCAAAGCCCAGATCGTTACGCAGCTCCTGCAGCTGGGATACGGTCAGGCCGCGGTACTCGGTCAATACGACAGAGTTAGCGCCAGCCAGCTTCTCCTTCAGCTCTGCCAGGTCTGCAGTGTTCTTTGGGTTTGCCATTGTCTCTCGCCTCCTTCCAAAACATCTCTTTTTTATTCCGCCGGGGCCTTCCTCGCTTCGGTTGCCCGAAACAACAAAAGCCCCGTGCAAGAGCACAGGGCGCGCGACATAAGAGAATGCCGCGAATAATCGCAAAGTGTCTCCTGCGTGGGCCGCCTCCTAGGATGGAGAACCTTCGATCCAAATGGATGACCAACGGTCTTCGGTGAACTTTGACTCGGCCGTGAAGTGGCCGTTCAAACTTCGTGGAAAACACTACCTCCCCACCCGCGGTTTCTCCAAATCGCCGTGTGCTCCGCGTAGCATGGCCGCTATGACCAGCCTGATGTGGTTCCGCGATGACCTGCGCCTGCACGATAACCAGGCCCTTTCCCGCGCGGCCGAGGCCGCCTCGCTTGGCGACGTCCCCTTGGTCGCCGTCGTCCTCGACGAGCCCGCCTATCCCGGAACCCGCCCGCTGGGCGGCGCGACCACGTGGTGGCGCGAGCGTTCCCTCTATGCCCTCGCCCGCGACCTTGCCGACCACGGCGTAGAACTCATTCGCGCCGCCGGCGATGCCCGCGAGGAAATCCCCCGCCTAGCCGCAGAACTGGGCGCCACCACCGTGACGTGGACCCGCCGCTACCACGGCCCGCTGCGCGAGGTCGATGCCACCGTCAAGGAAACCCTGGCCTCCCAGGGCATCACCGCGACGTCCTCGCCCGGCTTCACCTTGGTCGAGCCCTGGGAGGTCACCAATGGCCAAGGCCAGCCCTATAAGGTCTTTACTCCCTTCTCCAAGGCCGCCGCCTTCCAGGTGGCGGGAGATGAACCGGAGGGGGTGCCGGAGATGGGGGCGTCGGCAAGCAGTGCATCTGCCTGGCCCAAGCCCACCGAACCGGCATGGGCGGCATCGCTGGCCGAGCACTGGACGCCCGGCGAGGCTGGGGCGCGCGAGCGACTAGCCCAACTGGACCTGGCCAACTACGCCGAGGAACGCGATATCCCCGCGCTCAATGCCACCTCCCTACTCTCGCCCCACCTGCGCTTTGGCGAGGTCTCTCCGCGCGAGGTGTGGTTCGCCGCGGCCGAGGAGCCAGAGGCCGCAAAGTTTCATTCCGAGCTGCTGTGGCGCGACTTTGCCTGGCACCGCCTCTACCACCTACCCAATCTCGCCACCGAGAACGTGCGGGAGAAATTCGACCGCTTCGACTGGTCCTGGGACGACCCGCGGCTCAAGGACTGGCAGGCCGGCACTACGGGCATTCCGCTTGTCGACGCCGGAATGCGCGAGCTATGGGCCACCGGGTATATGCACAATCGCGTGCGCATGGTGGTGGGCTCCTTCCTCACCAAGAACCTGGGCATCCACTGGCGCCTGGGCGAGGAATGTTTCTGGGACACCTTGGTGGACGCCGATGCCGTCTCCAATCCTTTTAATTGGCAGTGGGTGGCCGGTTCCGGCGATGATGCCGCGCCTTTCTTTCGCATCTTCAACCCCGAAACGCAGGCCCAGCGCTTCGCCCCCTAAGGGCGGGTACGTGCGCCGCTGGGCACCCGCGCTGTCCGCCCCGCCCATCGTGGACCTAAAGGAATCACGCCAAGCCGTGCTCGATGCCTATGCGGAGATCAAAGACTAGGCCGGCGGAAAAGGTGGACGTAAAGGTCTACCATGGGGCTAATGATGAGCCCCAGGATTCATTCTCAAGCGCACCCGCCGATTGGCAACACCCCACTCATGCGAGTGGAGGCGATTAGCCCCCGGCCGGATGTCCACCTCTATCTCAAACTCGAACAATTCAACCTCGGCGGTTCTGCAAAAGACCGGACCGCCCGAGCCCTTATCCAGGCAGGCCTCGAAGCCGGCGATATCCGCCCGGGTTCGACGCTGGTGGAATCTTCCTCCGGCAACCTGGGCATGGCTCTAGCTCGCCAAGCCCCGCTCCAGGGGATGAAGTTCCACTGCGTGGTAGATCCGCGGGTCAACGCCTCCACGGTAGCTACCATGCGGGCCTACGGCGCACACGTGGAATTGCTCGACCACCCCGATCCAGAAACCGGCGATTGGCTCACCGCCCGCCGCACCCGCGTGGCCGAGCTTTTGGAAGAGATCCCCGAGTCTTTCAACCTCAACCAGTATTCCAATGAAGCCGCCTTCCACGCCCACGCGGAAGGCACCATGACTGAGATTCTGGACCAGCTCGGTCAGGCGCCCAGTCATCTGCTCGTGGCTATGAGCACCACCGGAACCCTTGGCGGCTGCGTACGCAAGCTCTCCGAGCTGGGCGCCGACACCCACACAATCGGCGTTGATGCGGAAGGCTCCGTGCTTTTTGGTGGTGAGCGTGGCACCCGCATGCTGCCTGGCTATGGCGCCGGAATCGTAACCGAACTATCCACCAAGTTTTCGCCTTCTTCCGTGGAGAGGGTTCCGGACCTCGATGCCATCGTTGCTGCCCGGCAGCTCGCTCAAGCAGAGGGCCTACTGCCTGGCGCTTCCGGTGGTGCCGTCATCGCCGCCTTCCAGCGCCTCGCGCCCTCCCTACCGGCAGGGGCTGAAGTGGTTGCCGTGCTGCACGACGCCGGCCAGCCTTACCTCGACACCATTTATAACGACTCCTGGGTGTGCGAAAACTTCGACATTTCGCCCTCTGAACTCGCGGCGCGCATCGAAGGGTCGGCGCAGTGACCTCTTCTCGTTCTGCCCGCCGCATTGCCATCATTGGAGCTGGCCCGCGTGGCCTGTGGGCCGTCGAGGAACTCCTCGAGCGCGCCCGCGTTCCACTCGATGTCACCGTCTTTGACCCCTACCCCGCCGGTGCAGGCGCCGTTTACCGTCCGCAGCAGCCGCCGCAGTGGCACCTCAACGTCAACTGCGCCATCGTCACCACTGCCCACGATAGTTTCAACGCCTGGCGCACCCGCCGCGGTGAAGACAACACCGATGCCTTCCCGCCGCGGGCCCAGGTGGGCCAATTCCTCGCCGATACCTGGTCTGCAGCAGTGCGCCGCGCGCCAGCCCACGTTCGCATTCGGCACCTGCAGCACCGCGTGACCGCGGTAAGCGCCGAAAGAGAAGGGTTCATGGTCGATGGCTCCCCCTTCGACGAAGTCCTGGTCTGCACCGGCCACGACCATCTCCACGCTGAGTCTTTGGCCTATGAGGCCTCTTGCGTACCGGTCACCGGTCTTTACTTCGGTGCCGATCTTCCGAGCTCCGCACGGCAAATCGGCGTACGCGGTGCCGCCTTGAGCTTCATCGATGTGTGCCTGCTGTATGGCGATACCGCCGAAACCATCTACCCGGTTAGCCGCAGCGGGCGCTTCATGGAGGTAAAGCCCTCCCCGCAGACACCGCTGCCGGAGGTGTCACCGCGCTGGCGGCAGGCCTGCGCGCATATCGACAACGCTTCGGAGCTGCGTGAGATCCTCATCGGGGCTGCAGGCGAATTCGGTGACTTCTCAACTGCAGACCTCGCCGCCGTTATCGACGGTCAGGATTTCACTGGCGATGCTGTCGCTGAGCTCGAGGCTTCCCTACGTGCGGCCGAAGGTACCGGTCCACTCACCCCGGCCGCAGCCGTAGGCGCGGCGTTTCGTGGGGTATTTCAAGAATGCGTCGATTGGCACAAGGCACATGGACCCATGCCCGGCTTCCGCGAGCTTTCACGCACCCTTGAGCGCGTGGCTTTTGGTCCGCCACCGGTCACAGCCAAGCGCCTGCTCGAGCTGATCCACTCCGGTGTGGTGAATACCCACTACCTAGGCACGCCTGAGCAGATAGATTCCTGGCGGGAGCAGGGCGGCGTGGACCTGCTTATTGACGCCACCGTTGCTCCGCAAGCCACCCCCTCCCCCTTCCACGACGTTCCTGGCGTAGTGGAAATTGGCCGGATGAATGAGATCTCCCTGCCCGGCCATGACTCCCTTAACCGTTCCGTGCACGATGACATCCCCCGCTGGGCGGAGAAAGTAGGAAACCCATGACCACCACTCCCGTAGACCCACTACCCGTCCACGGCACCGTCCCCTTGCGCGCCCGGTGGGAACGGTGGATGCGTGAGCTCGTCGAAAACCCGCAGCACGTCAGCGCATTAACCTCGCGTTACGGTTCTCCGGTGAACGTGTTGAATCCCGCTCCGCTGCGCCACAATGCCCAAGAGCTGCTCGACGCGGGCGCTTCCCACGGCGTGGAGACTCAGGTGTTTTTCGCACGCAAGGCCAATAAGGCTCTGTGTTTTGTCGATGCTGCACGCAATGCCGGGCTCGGGGTGGATGTAGCCAGCGAGAACGAGCTCCGCCAAGTGCTCAACCGCGGTGTCGCCCCAGAGCGCATCATCCTCAGCGCCGCTATCAAAACAGATGGCTTGCTCCACCTCGCGGTTTCGCGAGGCGTCACTATCTCTTGTGATTCTCGCGCCGAATCCCGCCGCATCGCCGCCATCGCGAGGGATTTAGACACCACCGCCCACGTGGCACCACGCCTCGCTCCAGATCCAAACTCCCTACCCCCCACTCGCTTTGGGGAGAGGCTGCCGGCATGGCGGCAAGCCGAGTGGCCAAAGGAACTTCGTGCTGTAGGCGTCCACGTGCACCTGCACGGCTATAGCGAAGCCGACCGCCGAACCGCCCTGGCAGAGGCAATTTCCTTGGTCGAGCACCTCCGCACATTGGGCCAGCCCGCTAGTTTCATCGATATCGGCGGCGGGGTGCCCATGAGCTACCTAGAATCCCGCGAGCAGTGGGAGAATTACCTCGAGCGCATCGCCTCCCAACGCGCTGGTACCGGGGAACCCTTTACGTGGAAAGCGGATCCACTGTCCAATACTTACCCCTTCTGGCAGGAGCCTACGCGCGGTCAGTGGCTGGACCAGCTCCTCTCCGGTGAGGTCCCCGGCTACGGCACCGCTGGCAAGGAGCTGCGCGAGCGGAACATCGCCCTACATCTTGAGCCCGGCCGCAGCTTGCTCGACGGCTGTGGAGTCATCCTCGCCGAGGTGAGCTTTCTCAAAGAACGCTCCGATGGCCTGCCCCTGATCGGCGTGGCGATGAATCGCACCCAGTGCCGGACCGCCGCAGATGACATCCTGCTAGATCCTCTCTTGGTACCTACGGCTGGGCCGGTAAAGGAAATCTCCCGTGAGTCACGCACCGGCTTTGTGGTGGGTGCCTACTGCATTGAAGACGAGGTTATCCTGCGCCGCGAACTGGACTTCCCGGATGGCATTGCCGTGGGAGATACCCTCGCCATTCCGAATACAGCCGGATATTTTATGCACATCCTCGAGTCTGCTTCGCACCAAATTCCTTTGGCGCGCAACGTTTACCTCGACGACGGCGACTGGGTGCCAGACGATATCGATGCCACTTAACTGCCTGCGGTTCACAACATAGCAAAAGGGCTTCGAGGAATTCCTCGAAGCCCTTTAGCTTTAAGCGCAGTGCGCTAAACCGATTTACTCGGTGTAGCCCTTAACCACGGAACCGTCAACCGGGATGCCCGGGCCGGAGGTGGTGGAGATGGTAGCGCGCTTGATGTAGATACCCTTAGCGGAAGAAGGCTTCAGGCGCTGGATCTCGTCCATGAGGGCGCCGTAGTTCTCAGCCAGCTTCTCAGCGTCGAAGGATGCCTTGCCGATGATGGCGTGCAGGTTAGCAGCCTTATCAACGCGGAAGGAGATCTTGCCGCCCTTAACCTCAGAGATTGCCTTAGCAACGTCTGCGGTAACGGTGCCGGTCTTCGGGTTCGGCATCAGACCACGCGGGCCCAGGACGCGGGCAACGCGGCCGACCTTGGCCATCTGATCCGGGGTAGCGATAGCAACGTCGAAGTCGATGTTGCCCTCGTTGATCTGCTCGATCAGTTCAGCGGTGCCGACGATGTCAGCGCCAGCTTCCTGAGCGGCGGTAGCCTTCTCGCCCTCAGCGAAGACAGCAACGCGAACGTCCTTACCGGTGCCGTTAGGCAGGGAAACGGTGCCGCGAACCAGCTGATCAGCCTTGCGCGGATCAACGCCCAGACGGAAGACGACGTCAACGGTGGCGTCGAAGTTCTTGGAGGAGGTCTCCTTAGCCAGCTTGGTGGCCTCGATCGGACGGTACAGGCGGGACTTATCTACCAGTTCCGCAGCGGCCTTATAAGCCTTAGACTTGGTGCTCATTTAACAATTCCTTTTCTGGATTGGTGTGGTGTTTGGCGGGCCGTAGCTGGCCCTACCACATAAAGTTTTTACTTCTCCGGTGCGCCATCAACGGTGATGCCCATGGAGCGGGCGGTACCGGCGATGATGCGAGCGCCGTTCTCGATGTCACGTGCGTTCAGGTCCGCAAACTTGGTCTCTGCGATTTCCTTGCACTGATCCCAAGACACAGAACCGACCTTGTCGGTGTGTGGGACGCCGGAGCCCTTCTGGATGCCAGCGGCCTTCAGCAGCAGCTTAGCTGCTGGCGGGGTCTTCAGCTTGAAGTCGAAGGAACGGTCCTCGTAGACGGTGATCTCAACCGGAACCACGTTGCCACGCTGGTTCTCGGTAGCGGCGTTATAAGCCTTGCAGAACTCCATGATGTTGACGCCGTGGGCACCCAGTGCCGGGCCAACTGGCGGTGCCGGGTTAGCGGCGCCTGCCTCGATCTGCAGCTTGATGAAGCCGGATACCTTCTTCTTAGGAGCCATCGAATTACCTCTTTCCTGTGTTACCGGGATGTCCGCCACGATGAATAACGGGATCCCGTCCGGATGCTCACCTTCAGTGGGCCACCGGAGGATGAAACGTTTTCTTATACGCACGCCAAAGGCGCACGGCGTTCCAGTTTAGAACACCGTGCGCCCTGCACAAAATCACTTTTTAGGAGATGCGCTCGATCTCGGTCGGCGACAGCTCCACCGGGGTCTCGCGGCCGAAGATGGACACCAAGCCCTGCATCTTGCCGGTCTCCGGGTCGATCTCGGAAATGGTCGCGGATACGGCGGCCAGCGGTCCAGACAGGATGGTCACTGCCTCGCCCACCTCGAAGTCGTGCGCGTACTTCTTGGCCACTTCCTTCTCCGGCATATCCACAACCTGCTCGCCCTCTGCCTCGTTCGGGGCAGCATCGCCCTTGGTGGACGGCGCCTCGTTGGGCATGAGGAACTTAGCTACGTCGCGGGTCTTGACCGGGGTGGCGTTGCCTTCGTTGCCCACGAAGGAGGTCACGCCTGGGGTTTCGCGGATGACGGACCATGCGGCGTCGTTAAGCTCAGCGCGAACCAGGACGTAGCCCGGCAGCAGCTTGCGCTTCACAATCTTCTTCTTGCCGTCCTTGGTCTCCAGGACCTGCTCAATAGGAACAACGACCTCGAAGATGGAATCTTCTACCTCGAGGGTCTGGGCGCGCATGTCCAGGTTGGTCTTTACCTTGTTTTCGTAGCCGGAGTAGCACTGAATGATGTACCACTGGCCCGGCTGCTTCTTCAGCTCGCGGGTAAAGGCGCGCAGGCGCTTGCGGTAGGCGGCATCCTCGGACTCGTCTTCGCCAGCCTCAGGGGCTACGCCCTCGGCTTCAGCTTCGGCCGCTGCCGGTTCCGCTACGTCGGTGGACTCGGCGGACTCGCCTGCAGCGTCGGTGGACTCAGCCGTTCCTTCAGTTTCTTCCGCTGCCGAAGCGGCTGGGGGAGCATCCTCCTGCTGCGCTTCTTCTACGGAGCTAGCGTGCTCTGCCGCCTGCTCCTGCACGTTGGACTGCATTGCCTCTTCCAGCGAGGTGCCTACGGTTTCGACGTTATTCTCGTCGCTCATAATTCTTACTCCAAATATTCCTCGGCGCGTTGCGTAGGACCAGCCTACCCGCCCGCGTATGGGCAAAAAGTATCCCGCCGTTCCTTAAAGCGGAAACAGCGGGATAAAAGGTTATGCAGCTATCTTACTTATCAGAGAGAACCTGCTCAACTCCGAGACCAGCCAGGGTGTCAACGCCCCAGACCAAAGCGGTCAGCACGATAAGGAACGCAAAGGTAATGAGGGTGTACTGCAGCATCTCCTTAGCGGTAGGCCACACCACCTTCTTCATCTCGGATGCAACCTCGCCAGGGAAAGCGGCTACGCCCCCACCTGGGGTGTCATCGTGGTTCTTATCCTCTACGCGGACGACGTGCTTATCGGCGTAGTCCGCGGAGGACGTGGTAGCCGCACCAGAGAGCTGACGCTTACCGGTCGGGCGCGATGCACCCGAATTCTTCGGCTGCTGCTCATCGCTCACAGCTAACCCTCCTTGGGAACTAAATCTAATAGGGCGCTTAACGCGCACCTCCATAACTTTGTCAACCCTAGCAAAGCTCGCCCAGCATGAAAAGCTGACCACGGCATTTGCAAGGCGTGGCCTTGACAACATGTGCGTGGGCCAAGCGCCACGAAGAAATTAGGGCATGAAGAAACCCCGCCACCTGATGCCAGATGACGGGGGTTTACTGTGCAGGGGCGACAGGACTCGAACCTGCAACCTACGGTTTTGGAGACCGTTGCGCTACCAATTGCGCCACGCCCCTATTCTTTTATTCCTCAATGCCTAAGCATCAAGCGTTGAAGACCTTACCAGAGCCATAGTTCCAATCCGAAACTAGGCAACTAGGCACAGCCTGGATTGTCTTCAGCGCGGTAATAAAAAAGCGCCCTGCGGGCGCCTTTCTTTCCCGGTAGCGATGGCGAGAATTGAACTCGCGACACAGCGATTATGAGTCGCTTGCTCTACCACTGAGCTACACCGCCATATTCACCTCGGAGGAGTCCCTTCCTCCAAACATGAATGGAGCCCCCTGACAGAATCGAACTGTCGACCTTTTCCTTACCATGGAAACGCTCTGCCGACTGAGCTAAGGGGGCACATCCTAGCGTTGAACACATCGCTATTTCGTTGTGCTCTCCGTTGCGGACTCCAATAATCTAACCTGCTTTCAACGTTTTACACAAATCGCCATGTCAGAGCGTAAAAATGCATAGTTCTTGTGGCACCTTTTCGCGCCTATTGAAGGCAGTTAGAGAAACGGCATGGCAGCCCACCCCTGCGGGCTGCTCGGCTCCGCCTCCTACCGTGCGCCGGCAGCCGTGCGAAGGCATGTGGATTGGGCAGTTGTAGGAAAAGGGGGCGTCGGCAAGCGTGGACTGGGTGCGCTGAGGCTCTCCACGGTTGCTAAAAAGCTGCAAATAGTCCCATTGACTCGGGGTCCTGAGGGTTTAAGCTTGGTCTGTAAAATCCCCCTCCCCATACCAAGGAGCGAAGATATGTCCGCTACGGATATTGCCACCCCACACATCAATCCGCAGGGCGCGCCCATTGCGGAAACCATCCTCCTGCCCGGTGACCCGCTGCGCGCGAAGTTCATCGCCGAGAACTTCCTGGAAGATACCGTCCAGTTCAACGGTGTACGCAATATGCTGGGGTTTACCGGCACTTTTAACGGCAAGCCCATCTCCGTCATGGGCTCCGGCATGGGCATTCCCTCCATCGGCATCTATTCCTGGGAGCTCATCCACAACTACGGCGTAAAAAAGCTCATCCGCGTCGGTTCCATTGGCGCCATGCAGAAAGACATTGAGCTGCACGATGTCATCGTCGCTTCGTCCGCCTCCACCGATTCCAACTTCTTGAGCCAGTACAACCTGCCGGGCAGCTACGCCCCCACCGCCTCGTGGAAGCTCCTCAAGACTTTGGTGGACCAGGCCGAAAAGCAGCAGGCCCACATCCACGTGGGCAATATTTTGAGCTCGGATATCTTCTACAACTTTGACCAGAGCGTTAACGAGCGCTGGGCGCACATGGGTGTGCTCGGCGTAGAGATGGAATCCGCAGCGCTCTATGCCACCGCGGCTGAGGCTGGCGTGGACGCGCTGGGGCTTTTCACCGTCTCCGACAACCTGGTGCACGATACCCACCTCTCCGCGGAAGAGCGCCAGACCGCCTTCCGCACCATGATTGAACTCGCGCTTCCGCTCAACGCGCTCGACTAAAAGGATCCTCTCCGCCGTGACTTCCACTCACCCCACCGCTTCCCCGCAGGACAAGCGGCCAGGCTCCGCGGTAAACCCCAAGGTTGCCGTACCTATCCTGCTCTTTGTCTTCGTCTTCTCGCTGGTTATTGATAACGGCTTTAAGACGATGACCATGCCGATCGCCGAGGCGCTCGACATCTCCGATACCACCGCCTCCCTGCAAGCTTCCCTCGCCGGCGTGATTATCGGCATCGGCGCCGTGGTCTACGCCGCGCTGGCGGATTCCATCTCCATCCGCAAGCTCATGCTCACCGGCGTCATCCTCATCGCCGTGGGCTCGCTTTTGGCCTTCGCCTTTTCCAACTTCTGGCCCATGGTGCTCACCGGCCGCCTCATCCAGACCACGGGTCTTGCCGCCGCGGAAACGCTGTATGTCATTTATGTGACCAAGCACTTGAGCGAGGCCGATCAGAAGACCTACCTCGGCTTTTCCACCGCCGCCTTCCAAGCCGGGCTGCTCATTGGCGCGTTGACCTCCGGCTTTATTTCCACCTATGTCTCGTGGACGGCGATGTTCCTCATCCCGCTCATCCTCATCCTGGCCATCCCGCCGATTATCAAACTGGTGCCAGAAGATGAGGCTGTGGAAGGCCACCTCGATGCCCTGGGCCTGTTTTTCATCGCGGTCTTTGCCACCGGCCTGACCATGTTCATGCAGGAATTCAACTGGGGATGGCTCATTTTTGCTCTCCTCGGCGTCGTAGGCTTCATCATCCACATCGGCCGCGCCAAGCACCCCGTGGTCACCCCGGAGTTCTTTACTAACGGCCGCTACGTGTGGACCATCCTCATGGTCTTCTTTGTCTACTCCACCCAGATGGGCTTTATCTTCCTGCTGCCGTTTGCCGCACATGACCTGCACGGCATGAACATCGATAAGGCCTCCCTGCTGATGATTCCGGGCTATATTTGCGCCATCCTCATCGGCGTTTTCTCCGGAAAGATCGGTGCCGTTTTGTCCTCTCACGCCACCATCTACACCGCCTTCGCCCTGGTTGCCGGCGCGCTGGTGGCTGCCGCTCTCTTTATACAGCTCCACGTCGCTATTCTCATCCTGGCCATCGTGGCCTTCGCCTCCGGCTTTGCGCTGATGTACGCCCCGCTGGTCAATACCGCACTGCGCAATATCACCGCCGCCAAGTCCGGCATCGCGATTGGCTTTTATAACCTGACCATCAATATCGCCATCCCACTGGGCATTGCCTATACCGCCAAGCTGCAGGACCTCACCAGCTATAACACCGTGCTGTGGATCCTAGCGGCCGTTGCCGCCATCGGCATTGCCCTGTATATCGTCTCTGACCTCAAGATGGCCCGTTCCGAATCCCGCCTAACCCGCTAAGGAGAACAATTATGACTTCCCGCACCGACGTTGCTTCCATCATCGACCACACCCTGCTCAAGCCGGAGGCCACCCCGGACCAGTTCCGCGCCTTGGTGGATGAGGCGGCCGAACTGGGCACCTATTCCATCTGCATTTCCCCGTCTGCCCTACCCATCGAGGTTCCTGATTCGCTGCATATTGCCACCGTCGTGGGCTTTCCCTCCGGTGCCGTGAAGCCGGAGATTAAGGCCGCGGAGGCAGCCCGTGCGGTTGCTGATGGTGCCGAAGAGGTGGACATGGTCATCAATATCCCGCTGGCCATCGAGGGCCGCGCCGAGGAACTGCAGGCCGAAATCCAGGCCGTACGCGATGCCATCCCTGGCAAGGTGCTCAAGGTCATCATCGAGTCTGCCGCGCTTTCCGACGACGCCATTGTCCTCGCCTGCAAGGCCGCCGCAGCCGCCCAGGCAGACTTTGTCAAGACCTCCACCGGCTTCCATCCGGCCGGCGGTGCCTCCGTGCACGCCGTTAAGCTCATGCGCGAGACCGTAGGCGAAAAACTAGGAGTCAAGGCCTCTGGCGGCATCCGCACCGCCAAGGATGCCTTGGCCATGATTGAGGCCGGCGCAACCCGCCTGGGTCTTTCTTCCTCCGCCCAGATCCTCGAGGAGCTCTAAGCCATGTCGAAGGCCGCCACCGTGGATTATGACTACGCCCGCACCTGGGCCGAGCACGACCCAGATCCGGACACCGCCCGCCAGGTGATGACCTGGATTGAAGAGGGCAATACCGACGAGCTCGCCGCCGCCTCCGCCGGTCCCCTCGCCTTCGGCACCGCAGGCCTGCGCGCCGCCGTGGGCCCGGGCGAGTCTCGCATGAATCGCGCCGTAGTCATCCGCACCACCTATGGGCTTATCTCCTGGCTTAAGCAGCACGTGGACACCCCAGTGGTAGCCATTGGTTGCGATGCCCGCCACGGCTCCGCGCAGTTCCAGCGCGATGCCGCACAGGTCATCTCCGCGGCCGGTGGCAAGGCCTTGGTTCTACCCGCGCAGAACCCCACTCCGCTCACCGCCTTCACGGTCCGCTCACTCAAGGCGGATGCCGGCATTATGGTCACCGCCTCGCATAACCCGCCGGCCGATAATGGCTACAAGGTCTACCTGGGAGGCCGCATCGCCACTGGGCCGGCAGAAGGCGTACAGCTGGTTTCGCCCGCCGATGCCGAAATCGCCACCGCCATCGCCGCGGCACCCCATGCCGATGAAGTCCCGCTATCCACCGACAGCATCGTGGACGTCGATACCCGCGCCGAGTACCTCGACCGCGCCGCGCAGCTTGTGGGCGCACATACCGATGTCACCATCGCGCTGACCGCCATGCACGGCGTCGGCGCCGCCTTGGGCGAAAAGCTGCTGACCCGCTGCGGGTTCGGCGTCTCTCTGGTTCCTGAGCAGGCCCAACCGGATCCTGATTTCCCCACCGTCTCCTTCCCCAACCCGGAAGAGCCTGGTGCCCTCGACTTGGGCATCCGCCACGCGGAGGAGATCGGCGCCGATATTCTTATCGCTTATGACCCGGATGCGGATCGCTGCGCCGCCGCCGTGCCCACTTCCTCAGGCACATGGCGCCAGCTCACCGGCGATGAAACCGGCGCCCTCTTGGGCGATTACCTTGCCCGCCAGGGTGCGACAGGCAACTTCGCCAACTCGCTCGTCTCTTCCCGTCTGCTCGGGCGTATCGCCGCCCACTACGGACTCGGCCATGAGGAGACCCTCACCGGTTTCAAGTGGATCGCCCGCACCCCGGACCTCGCCTTTGGTTATGAGGAAGCCATTGGTTTCTGCCCCGACCCCACCGCTGTCCGCGACAAGGACGGCGTCGCTACCTCCGTAGTGCTCGCCAGCCTCGCGGCCGAGTGCAAGGCCGCAGGAACCACCTTGCTAGAGCGCTTGGAAGGCATTTACGCCACCGTGGGCGCCCTCTACACCCAGCCGCTGACCTTCCGCGTCGATGACCTCAGCATCATCGCCCAAGCGATGGATAAGGTCGCATCTACCCCGCCCACCGAACTGGCTGGCTCGCCCGTGGCGAAGGTGGAGAAATTCGCCCAAGGCTCCAAGTTCTTCACCGACAACGATGACCGCGTCATCGTGCGCCCCTCCGGTACCGAGCCGAAGCTGAAGTGCTACCTCGAATCCCCCGACGCCGACCGCCTCGATGCCATTGCGGCCGACCTGCGCGCCTACTTCGGGATTTAAAATGTAGGCGGATTCTAGTGGTCGTGGAAACACTTCTTATGTTTCGGTTGAGTTTATCAGTGCGGCCATTTTCTCGGCTGGTG